>DASVEC010000101.1:0-22768 GCA_036380755.1 Iamia sp.
GTCATCCAGGTGGCCATCACCCTCGTCGTGCTCGGCGTCGGCCGACTGCTGTTCGGAGTCCGTCCCGGTGCCTGATCTCCACATCGCCAACCTGTCCAAGGCCTTCGGCGGCAGCACCGCGCTCGACGACGTCTCCATCGACGGCAAGGACGGCGAGCTCCTGACCCTGCTCGGCCCGAGCGGCTGCGGGAAGTCGACGACCCTGTGGGCGATCGCCGGGCTCCACCCCCCGGACCACGGCCGCATCACCGCCGGCGACGCCGTCCTGTTCGACGACGCGGCCAAGGTCGACCTCCCGCCCGAGGACCGCGAGTGCGGCGTCGTCTTCCAGTCCTACGCCGTGTGGCCCCACATGACGGTGGCCGAGAACGTCGGCTACCCGCTCAAGCTGCGCCGCCAGCGGGGCGCGGCCCGCGCCGCCCGGGTGGCCGAGGTCCTCGACCTGGTCGAGCTGGGTCGCTTCGCCGACCGCTACCCCCACCAGCTGTCGGGCGGCCAGCAGCAGCGGGTCGCCCTGGCCCGGGCGCTCGCTCACCCGCCCCGGCTGCTGCTCCTCGACGAGCCCTTCTCGAACCTCGATGCCAAGCTGCGCGAGCGGGCCCGGACCTGGCTCCGGGACCTCCAGCGCACCGTCGGCATCACCACGATCTTCGTCACCCACGACCAGGACGAGGCCCTGTCCATGAGCGACCGCATCGTCGTCATGGACCACGGCGTCGTGCGCCAGGTCGGGGCCCCCGAGGAGATCTACGACACCCCCACCGACCTGTTCGTCGCCGACTTCATCGGCACCATCAACCTCCTGGAGGGCCACGTGGTCACCGACCACGACACCTGCACCGAGATCGCCGTCCCCGGCCATCCCACCCCGCTCCGCGCCACCAAGGCGGTCCCCGGCCCGCTCACCGGGCCGGCCACCGTCGCCATCCGCCCCGAGGCCATCCTCGTCGACCCACCGGCCGGCGACGCCCGGATGAACCGGGTCACCGCGCCCGTCGTCGACCGGTCGTACCTCGGCGACCACGTCCGCTACCGGGTCCGTCTGGGCGACACGACCCTGACGGTCCAGACGTCGCAGCCGGTCGACGGCGGCGAGCTCGTCCTCGGCTTCGCCGTCGACCGCACGCTCGCCTACGCCGGAGGCGCGGCCGATGTCTGAGACGCACGTGCTCGTCCCGGCCGGGATGCTCGGCGCCGGCTTCACCGCCGAGGCGGTCGACCGCGGGATCGCCCTCGGCGCCCACGCCATCGCCATCGACGGCGGCTCGACCGACTCCGGCCCCTACTACCTCGGCGCGGCGGCGCCGAAGATGCCGGCCGAGGCCATCACCGCCGACCTGCGGATCATGCTGACGCGTGCGTCCGCGGCGGGCATCCCCGTCATCGTCGGGTCGGCCGGAACCGGCGGCACCGACGTCGGCGTCGACTGGGTCGCCGGCCTGGTCGAGGCCATCGCCGTCGAGGAGGGCCTCCGGCTGCGGGTGGCCCGCATCTACAGCGAGCAGGCGCACGACGCCCTGGCCGCCCTCCTCGCCGCCGGCCGGATCAGCCCCCTCCCGCCGGCCGGCCCGCTGGCCGAGGAGACGCTCCGCCGCTGCGAGCACGTCGTCGGGCTGATGGGCGCCGAGCCGATCATCGAGGCCCTCGACGCCGGCGCCGACGTGGTGATCGGGGGCCGGGCCACCGACACCGCCGTCATCGCCGCCGTCCCCCTGCGCGCCGGGCGGCCGGCGGGCCCCTCGTGGCACGCGGCCAAGACCGCCGAGTGCGGCGGCCAGTGCACCACCGATCCCCGCGGGGGCGGGGTCCTGGTGTCGGTCGACGACGACGGCTTCACCGTCGACCCGCTCGAGGCCACCACCTCGGCCACCCCCACGTCGGTGGCGGCCCACATGATCTACGAGAACGCCGATCCGTTCGTGATGCGGGAGCCGTCGGGCACGCTCGACGTCAGCCAGGCCGTCTACACCGCCCTCGACGACCGGCGGGTGCGGGTCACGGGGTCCACCTTCACCCCCCAGGCGCCCACGGTGAAGCTCGAGGGGTCGGGGATCATCGGCTACCAGAGCATCGCCATCGCCGGCATCAAGGACCCCGAGGTGCTGGCGTCGATCGACGTCTGGAGCAAGGGCCTGCGGGACTACGTGGCGCTCAAGGTGCACGACGTCCTCGGTCTCGACGAGCCCGAGGTGCGGGTCGAGGTCCGCTGCTACGGCTGGAACGCCGTCCTCGGCGACCTCGACACCGACACCGCGCCCCCACGAGAGGTCGGCGCCTTGCTCATCGCCACCGCCGGCGACCAGGCGACCGCCACCAAGGTCGTGAAGCTGGCCAACCCCTACCTCCTCCACATGCCGCTGCCGGGCATGGACCACCTGCCCAGCTTCGCCTTCATGTCCTCCCCGGCCGACATCGAGCGCGGCGCCCTCTACGAGTTCCTCCTGCAGCACGTCGTCGCCGTCGACCGGCCCGACGAGCTGTTCCGCACCGAGATCGGCGAGGTCGGCGCATGAGCACGATCGGTGACCGGGCCAGCCTGGTCCGCTCCAAGAACGCCGGGCCCTTCTGGCAGACGCTCGACGTCTTCCTGCCCGACGACGACAGCTACCGGGCCGTGGCCGAGGCACCGGGTCTCGACGCCGAGGCCATCGGCCGGGCCTACCGGGTCGACCCGGCGACCGTCCGCATCTTCCGGCTGCCGACGATCCGGGTCGTCAAGATCTCGTTCCCCCGGCCCACCTCGCAGGGCGGCGTCGACGACCGGGACATGCACGCCGGCCAGCAGCACGTCCCGCTGGCCAACCTCCCGCTGGCGCCGCTCGCCCCGTGAGCGAGCGCAGCGAGCGAACCCGCCAGCACGGGCCCTCCGACGGCGGAGCGAGCGCAGCGAGTGCAGCCGGCGGCGCTCATCGGTGCCGGCTGCTGGCCGCCAGGCTCGGTGTCACTCCCGTCTCGTCGGCGCACCGATGAGCCGGGTCGTCGTCACCACCGCCCTCCCGCCCGGCTCGCTCGACCCGCTCCACGACGCCGGCCACTCCGTCGCGGTGCTCGAGTCGGCGGCGGACCTGTCGTCGGCCGTGGCCGAGGCCGACGCCCTGATCACACTGCTGACCGACACGGTCGACCGGGACGTCCTCGCCGCCGGTGCCGGTCGGCTCTCCGTCGTGGCCAACGTGGCCGCCGGCTACGACAACATCGACATCGCCGCCGCGGCCGCCCTCGGCATCACCGTCTGCGCCACGCCCGGGATCCTCGACGAGAGCACGGCCGAGCTGGCCTTCGCCCTGGCCCTCATGGCCCGGCGCCGGACCACCGACGCCGAGGCCACCCTTCGGGCCGGGCGGTGGGACGGGTGGGCCATCGACGGCTTCCTCGGCCACGACCTGCTCGGAGCGACCATGGGCATCGTCGGCTGGGGGCGCATCGGCCGCGCCGTCGCCCGCAGGGCCGACGCCTTCGGCATGGACGTCGTGCACACCTCGCGTCACCCGACCGGCGGGCCCGGCTACCTCGCCGACGTCGACGAGCTCTTCCGCACGGCCGACGTCGTCTCGCTCCACGTCCCCCTCACGCCGTCGACCCGCGGGCTCGTGAGCGCCGAGCGCCTCCGGCTGATGAAGCCGACCGCGGTGCTGGTGAACACCGCCCGCGGCGCCGTCGTCGACGAGGCGGCGCTGGCCGAGGCGCTGCACGACGGCGTCATCTTCGGTGCCGGTCTCGACGTCCACGCCGACGAGCCCACCGTCCACCCGCGGCTGCTCGACGCGCCCGGCGCCGTGCTCCTCCCCCACGTCGGCAGCGCCACCGTCCGCACCCGCTCGGCGATGGCCCGCACCGCGGCCACCGCCGTCGTCGACGTCCTCGCCGGACGCCCGTCGGCCGCGATCGTCCCACCCCAGGAGACCCCATGAACCCGCTCGACGCCCTGCGCGCCTACGACACCCCCACCTTGGCCAACGCCCTCGACGGGCTCACCGACCGGCCGGCCAACGAGGGCTTCACCCGCCCGCCGATCCGCAACCTCCTGCCCGACCTGCCCCCGATGGTCGGCTACGCGGTGACCGCCACCATCACCTCGGAGACGCCGTTCGCCGACGCCGCGGCCCAGGCCGGCGCCATGACGCCGCTCTACCGCCTCGTCGAGGAGGCCCCGTCGCCGTCGGTGATCGTCGTGCAGGATCTCGACGGCGGCGCCGGTTGCCTCTGGGGCGAGGTCAACTCGACGATCTGCGCGGCCATGGGGTGCGAGGGCGTCGTCACCGATGGGCTCGTCCGCGACCTGCCCGACGTCGAGGCTGTCGGCTTCCGCTACCTCGCTCGCGGCATCGGTGTGGCCCGGTCGTGGGTCCAGATCGTCGCCACGAACGTCCCCGTCACCGTCGGCGGCATGCACATCGTCCCCGGCGACGTCGTCCACGCCGACCGCCACGGCGCCCTCGTCGTCCCGGCCGAGGCCGTCACCGCCCTGCCCGCCGCGGCCGACGCCGTCATGGCCCGGGAGCAGCGCCTCCTCACCTGGGTCCGCTCCGACGCCTTCGTCCCCTCCGAGCTCGCCGCCCGCCGCGCCCAGCACTGACCACCACGAAGCGGTAGACGTGGTCCGGTGGGCACGGACCGAGGAGACCAATGAGCGACGAGCAGACCGATGTCGTGATCATCGGGGGTGGGCCGGCGGGAGCCAGCGCCGCCACCTTCACCGCCCGCGCCGGGCTGACGACCGTCGTGATCGACGCCGACAAGGGCATGACCCGCCGAGCCATGCTCAACAACCACCTCGGCTTCCCCGACGGCATCGACGGACCGGCCCTGGTCGACCAGGGCCGATCGCAGGCCGAGCGGGCCGGCGCGACCTGGGTGGTCGGCACGGCCGAGGCGGTCGAGGTCGCCGACGGCGAGCTCACCGTGCGCACCGGCGACGAGCAGGTGCTCACCACGCCGAGGATCCTGCTCGCCACCGGCTTCAGCGTCGCCCTCGCCGCGGCCGCCGGCGTGACGACCACGGCCGGCACCGAGCCCCACATCAAGGAGGTCGTCGTCGTCGACGCCCAGGGGCGGACGTCCGTGCCGGGGATCTGGGCCGCCGGCACGGCCGCAGGCGTCAGCGTCCACACGATCGTCACCGCCGGCGACGGTGCCCGCGTCGCCATCAACCTGATCAGCGAGATCCGCGGCGAGCGGTGGGTCGACCACGACATCCTCCCCGCCGGCTGACCCTTCAGGGGGGCCCTTGCATCCACTCGTCGAGCTGGCGGGCGACGAGCACGGGGTCGTCGCACATCGGGAAGTGGAAGCGAGCCGCCGTGCGCTGTGTCGCATCCGGACGACGGGCACGCCACTGTCGGCGAAACCGGAAGTAGTCGCCGAAGCGGCCGAAGATCGTGAGGATGGGTCGATCGGCGAGAGCGGCGAGAGCGGCTTCGGCCTCACGGTGCACGGTGTGATTGCGGGCTGCGTCACGAAAGAGCCGGTGGGTGGCCCGGCGGGCCGAACGGTCGCCGAGCCCCGATCGCCAGGCCCGTCGGGTCGCACGGTCCATGTGACGGCCGACGCCGAAGCGGGTGGAGCTCGAGCGCGGCAGCAGGCCGGTGAGGACGTCGAGCTCGCGCATCGCGGCCGATCCGAACAGCCGCAGCCCGGCGGGGAGCAGCACGCCGCGGGGCTTCCATCCGAAGGTGTTGATGGCGGCGACCCCGGAGATCCGGTCGATGCGAGAACGGGCCGCGGCGAGGCCGGCGAGCCCCCCGAGGTCGTGGAGCACGAGCGTGACGTCGCCCTGGTCGAGCTCGTCGATCAGCGCGCCCACGGCACGGGTGATGGTGGAGAGGTTCTGCTCGTCGGCACCGAGCCGATCGGACAGCCCCGATCCGGGTGGGTCGAAGCTGACGCAGCGATAGCGGTCGGCCAGCTCGATGATGACGTCGCGCCACAGCAGCGACCACAGCCCGGCGTGGCAGAACAGCAGCAGCGGACCCTCTCCGCCGGTGTCGGACCAGACCACCCGCCGGCCGTCGACGTCGAGGGCGGCGAGGGGGAACGGCCACACCGTCTCGGGCAGCCAGGGCGGCCGCGGGGCGCCAGCCGGGGTGGTGGACGTGATCGGCGTCGTCGTCATGACCATGAGGACGGGCGACGGCGCGAACCTGTGACGGCGCGGCCCGTGTCACACCTCCCCTGCCCCGGCCGTCCTCACGAGTGATGGACCATCAGACCATGGCCGATGAACCCGTGGCGGCCGCATGGCGGGCGCACCGGCGCCGGGTGCTCGATGTCTGCTACCGGATGCTGGGTACCCTCGTCGACGCCGAGGACGCCATGCAGGAGACCTACCTCCGCCTCGCCCGCCACGGCGCCGGCGACATCGACGACGTGGTCGGCTGGCTCGTCGCCGTCGCCGGGCGAGTGTGCCTCGACCGGCTGCGCGCCGACACCGTCAGACGCCGATACGTCGGCCCCTGGCTCCCTCAGCCGATCGTCGACCCGTTCGACGCCGGCCTCGACCCGGCCGATCAGGTCACCCTCGACGACACCGTGCGGATCGCCCTGCTCGTGGTCCTCGAGCAGCTGTCGCCGGCCGAGCGGACGGCGTTCGTGCTCCACGACGTCTTCGGGCTGACCTTCGTGCAGATCGCCGACGTCGTCGGACGCACACCGGCCGCCTGCCGCCAGCTCGCGAGCCGCGCCCGAACCACGATCCGGGACGACGACGAGCCGCGCTTCGACGTGGACCCGACCGTCGCCCGGCGCGTGGTCGAGGGCTTCGCCTCCGCCTGCGCCCGCGGCGACATCGAGGCCCTCATCGCCGTGCTCGACACCGACGCGGTCGGCGAGTTCGACTCTGGAGGGCGGATCCCGGGCGCACCCCTCGGGCCGGTCGTCGGCGCCCGCACGATCGCCGCGACCCTCGCCCGCACCTTCTCCGGGTCGAGCGCCACCTTCACCACCGCCGAGATCAACGCCCAGCCGGGTGTCGTCGTCGACCTCCACGGCCGCACCATGGCGGTCATCGCCGTCGAGACCGATGGCCTCACGATCAGCGCCATTCGCGCCATCGGCAACCCCGACAAGCTCGCCCACCTCAACCCCTGACCCGGGACCCAGCGGCGAACGGGCAGGCGGGGGCCGAAGTGGCTAGGCGGCATCCCTACTCATGGGGTCACTGGCCGCCTGGACGAACTAGCGCGGCTTGGCTCTCCAGGACGGAGAGTGTTGCTATTGACGACACCGGTGCCGACGCTGCTCGGCCTGAGCGACGGATCGAGCAACGTGCTCGTCGGCGGGCCCACCGGGCGGGCCGATCTCAGGGTCCAGGGAGCCGACGCCGACTCGTTCGCCAGCGACCTGCTCGGCACGCTGGTCTCCACCCCGGCGACAGACGACCTCGTCGCCGACGACACCTACGACGCCTACGGCACCCCCGCTGCCGCGACCGGGCCGGCCCCGACCCTCGGCTTCCGGGGCGAGGTCCTCGCTGGTGGCCTCGTCCACCTGCGGGCCCGCGACCTCGACCCGGCGACGGGCCAGTTCACCACCCGCGACCCGCTCGACGGCGTCGCCGGCACGACCACCGTCGTCAACCCCTACCACTACGGCGACAACGACCCCGTCAACCGGGCCGACCCCCTCGGCCTCTACGCCATCGACGACGGACAGTTCGACGACGGCGACCTCATCATCCCCATGGGCCTCATCGACGGCGCCCCCTGCCTGCCACCGGTCGACAGCAGTGGCAACCTCCTCGTCTACAGCACCGCCGACGGGACCTGCGGGTCCTGGTCAGGCGGGTGCGACGGCGCCATCGTCCCATGGTTCTGCGAGAACTCCGACGTCCTCGTCAGCATCATCGCCAGCGGCGCCATCGGCCTCATCTGCGGAGCGGCCGCCGCCCCCGCCGGACCAGCCGCCGCAGGCGCAGCCGCAGGGGTGTGCGGCGGTGCCGTGTTCCGTGGCCTCATGGCCTACGCCGACGGCGAGGACCCCTGGTCCGCCGCCTTCGACCTCCGAGCCATGCTCTTCGACGCCGCCCTCGGCGCCGGCATCGGAGCCGGAGCCAGCAAAGCCGGACCTTGATCGGTTCCAGGAGCTGTTGGCGGCGGCGGCGCCACGGTGGTGCCGGCGGCTCCGGGTGTGGAAGGAGCCCCGCGACCAGGTTCCCATCGATGTGTCCGAGCCTGGAGCGTTGGCGTCGATCGTCTTGATGGCGGCGGGCGAGCGAGGGGAGACCTACGAGGCACTGGTCGCAGAGCACGGCCGGCCCGAGTACGAGCGGTTTCTCGGCTCGGCCGAGCTGCGGGGGTCTGGTCCTGAGCTGACGATCGTGGTGTCGGTCGACGAGATGGTGGTCGCACCCCTGGGCCGCAAGCTGACCCTCGGAAATGACGTCGCCATCCAGGTCCGTCGGGCCCGGGTCGAGGGCGGTCCCTCGGCCGACTGGTTGCGGTCGACGTTCGCGACGTTGTGCCGGGAGCTGTCCCCGGCCTGGGGCTGTGCTCAGCACTCCATCGAGTACTGGGCCAAGGTCATGAACGACGGGCCGGGAGCGGAGGCGATCGGGCGGGACTTCGGTCGGTACCTGCCCGGGGTGTTCTGGCTCAACTACTTCGGGCGGCCCTATGTCGATCTCTTGGGGACCAGGCTCTCCTCGGCCCCCGGAGCGGAGGCTGTGGGCGATGGCGTCCTGATCGCCGTCGGTGACGATCCACGGAGCTGGGACGAGCCCGCTGCCGTCGCTGGCGAACAGCTCGTGCGAGACCACCTGGGGCCAGAGCTGTTCTTCTCCAAAGGCGAACCCGACCGGATCGGCATCGTCCCCGATTGGGGATGACCACGGAAGACATCCACGGCGAGGGATCGAGATCTTTGGTTCGCAGGGGCGTTGGCTGGTGGTCACGAACCATCGCTTCGGGCATCGACGAGGGGAACCTGACCCATGTCACCAACGCCACGCTGCCCACGGTTCGCCCTCGCCGCGGCCAAGGAGCTGGGCGAGCGCGAGATCACCGGCAACGTGGTCGCCCCGGGCGCCACCGAGACCGACCTGTACCTCGGGCTCAGCACCGAGGCCTCCCGCGAGGTGGCCAAGGGCCGCTCCCCGATGGGTCGGCTGGCCACGCCCGAGGACATCGGCGACGCCATCGTCATGCTGTGCCGCGACGAGGCCCGCTGGGTCTCGGGCCAGATCGTCCGCGTCAGCGGCGCCGCCCTCTGGTAGCGGCTACCCGATGTCGTAGCGGTAGACGTTGGTCTCGCGGGGGGCGAAGCCGAGGCGCTGGTAGAGGCGGTTGGCGGCCTCGCGGGTGGGGCGGCTGGTGAGGTCGACGGTGCGACAGCCCAGCTCGGCCGACAGGTCGAGGGCGAAGCGGTTGAGGGCGTCGCCCACGCCCCGGCCGCGGGCCTCGCCGTCGACGACGACGTCCTCGATCCACGCCCGCAGCCCCGTCGGGATGCGGAAGACCACCAGGGTGAGCGAGCCGAGGACGGCGTCGCCGTCGGTGGCCACGAGGAGGTGGGTCGCCTCGCCGCCGATGATCTCGGCCAGCACGGCGGCATCGGGCGGCGGGGCCGATCGGGACAGCTGGGGGATGAGGTGGGCGAAGGCGTCGACCAGGCCGGGCGCCTCGGCCACGTCGGTGACCTCGCGGACGCGCACATCGTCGGCCATGGGTCCCGACCGTAGCGGGCAACCTCCGCCCGTCACCGACGGTGGCGAACGTCACACAGGCTTCAGACGCTGGACTCGCGACCGCAAAGGGGGGGCCTACCAATGGCAACACTGCGGGCGTAGGTTCGCCGGCATGGCCCGGTTCGCCCTCCCCCACGTCCTGGCCGACCTGTCCTACCGGATCGGACACGACGACGCGGTGCGCAACGCCCGTGTCGAGCTCGATCTGGCCGAGCAGCGCGTCGACGCTGCCGAGGACCTGATCCGCAGGGTCGAGGCCCACGCCCGATCGGCACCGCGGCGCGCCGCCTGACCGAGCCACCTGCACTCCGGCTCCGCGGCCGCTTTCCCCCTGGACGGCCGCGGAGCCGGACTACCCCACTCCGGACGACCCCACTGCGGTGCGGGGCCAGGGCTGGGTCTGCTCGAGGATGCGAGCCAGACGCAGGCAGAGGTCGTCGCGGTGGAGGCCGCAGGTGATCATCAGGCCGATGGGCAAGCCGTCGGCCGAGAGCCCGGCGGGCACCGACGTCGACGGGTTCCAGCACAGGTTGGCCACCATGGTGAACGGGGTGGCCATGGCCGGGTGCACCCGCTGCCCGGCGATCTCCGACGGCGGCGGTCCCTCGGCGACGAACGCGGGGATGGCGGTGGTGGGCGTGAAGAGGACGTCGACCTCGGCGAACAGCTCCCCGACCTCCCGTTCCAGCACGGCCCGCCGCCGGGCCGGGATCACGAGCGACGACACCGGCGCCGCCTCGGTCTGCTCGAGCGACCAGCGGGAGAAGGGCGTGAGGTCGTCGGCGACGCCGGGCCACATGCCGTCCTCCAGGGCCAGCCACATGTCGATCGACCCGCCCTCGAGCCACGTGGTGACCGGGTCGGTCAGCCGGACGGGCGCGTCGTCGAGGTCGAGCCCGGCGGCATCGGCCAGCACGGCGGCCGCGGCGCCGGCGACCCGCGCCACCTCGGGGTCGACGGCGGCGTAGCCCAGGTCGGGCGACCAGCGGGCCCGCAACCCGGCGGTGTCGAGCGCCTCGATGACCTGCTCGTACGAGAGCCCCGGGGCCGGGAGCGAGGTGCGGTCGCGGGGGTCGGGGCCGGCGGCCACGTCGAGGTGACGGGCCGAGTCGGCCACGGTGGTGGCCAGGGCGCCGACCACCGCCGTCATCGAGTCGAGCGGTCCTGGATCGGGGATGCGACCGAAGCTGGCCTTGTGGCCCACCAGCCCGCTGAACCCGGCCGGGCTCCGCGTCGACCCGCCGCCGTCCGACGCCGTGGCCAGCGGGACCAGCCCCCCGGCCACCGCCGCCGCCGATCCGCCCGACGAGCCGCCGGGGGTCCGGTCGACGGCCCACGGGTTGCGCGCCGTCCCCCACGCCTTGGTGCGGGTCCAGCTGAGCGTGCCGAACTCGGGCGCCGCCGTCTTGCCGATGGGGACGGCGCCGGCGGCGCGCAGCCGGGCCACGTGGATCGAGTCGGCCGCCACCGGGCCCCGCCCCTGGTAGAGCAGCGAGCCCTTGCTGGTGGGCAGACCGGCGCAGTCCTCCAGATCCTTGACGCCGATGGGCACACCGGCCAACGGGCCCGGATCGTCGCCCCGGGCGACGGCCTCGTCGACCGCGGCCGCCGCCGCCCGCGCCCCCTCGGGGTCGAGCACGACGAAGGCCCCCAGCTCGGCGTCGCCGGTGGACGCGGCCAGCGCCCGCTCGACCAGCGCCGACGACGAGGTCGTCCCCGCCCTGACCGAGTCGGCCAGGACGGTGACCGGCGGCCAGGCCTCGCTCACGCCCGCTTCCTGGCCTTCTTCGGCTTCTTCGCCGCCGGTGCGGGGAGGAGCGCCTCCTCCAGTTCGGCGAAGGCGGTCTCGACGCCCTCGGCCAGCACGTGGAGGTCGGGGACGGCGCTGCGATCGCCCGACAGCCCGAAGGCCAGCTTCCCGTCGTAGGAGATGACGGCGATGATCATCGCCATCCCGTCGACGACGCAGACGTAGGGGAAGGCCTCCAGCATCTTGGCGCCGAGGCAGTAGAGCGGGAGCTGCGGGCCCGGGATGTTGGTGATCACCGTGTTGAGCGGCATGGTCCGCACCGCCAGCCGCGACGCCAGGGCGAGGACCGTCGGCGGGGCGTAGCCGGTCAGCTCCATCAGGGCGTCGGCCCCGACCGCCTGGCCCATGTCCTTGCGGCTGGCCATGTGGGCGTGGACGAAGCGCAGCCGCTCGACCGGGTCCGGGTCGCCCACCGGAAGGTCGGCCGTCATCATCGACACCCGGTTGCCCAGCGCCATCTGCTCGGAGACGTCGCGCACCGACACCGGCACCATGGCCCGGTACACCAGGCCCTCCGGCACGATGTCGCCCCGCTCGAGCAGGTACGAGCGCATGGCCCCCGCGCAGGCCGACAGCACGACGTCGTTGAGCGTGGTCTTCTCCAAGTCGGCGCCGCGGGCCGAGGCCGCCCGGCGCAGCGCCTTGGCTCGGTCGAGCTCGATGCGGGCGGGCTCGAACCGGCGGTGCGGCGTGACCGGGACGTTCCACGGCGCGCTCGGCGCCCGCTGGGCCAGGTCGACGACGGTGCGGGCGACCTGGGTGATCCGCTCGGCCGCGTGCTGCGGGCCGCGCACCAGGGCCCGGGCCGAGCGGACCAGCTCGGCCGGCTCGACCGCCCGCTCCACGAGGCTGTCGACCAGCAGGGTCGAGGCCTCGGGTGGCGGCTCCGGCGTCCACGGCTCGGGGTCGGTGTCCTCGACGTCGGGCTCGAGGTCGAGCAGCACCGTGGCCACGTCGATGCCGGAGATGCCGTCGATCAGGGCGTGGTGGGTCTTCTGGATGAGGGCGACCCGGTCGTCGTCGACGCCCTCGACGAACCAGATCTCCCACAGCGGCCGGCGCCGATCGAGCAGCTGGGCCTGGAGCCGGTCCATCAGCAGCTTGAGCTGGGCCTCGTTGCCGGGCGGCGGGATGGCGGTGAGGCGGACGTGGTAGGCGAGGTCGAACTCGGTGTCGTCGACCCAGATGGGCCGGCCCTGGTCGAACGGCACCGTCATGATCCGCTTGCGGAAGCGGGGCACGAGGTGGAGGCGCGACTCGATCCGGCGCCGCACCCGGGCCAGGTCGAAGCGGCCCTCGGCGTCGAGGAACGGCCCCCGCTCGAAGTAGGCCAGGGCGCCGACGTGCAGGGGCTGGTGGTCGTCCTCGATGTGGAGGAACACCGAGTCCTGGGGCGAGAGGCGGTCGTAGGACATCGGGGCGAACCTATCCCGCAGGCGGTCCCCCGGGTCAGGCGTGCGACGCCGTAGCCTGCCGGCCATGCCGGGACCCGCTGCGACCTGCGTCTGGCGTCTGCAGCCCGCGCTGCTCGGCGCGCTGATCCAGCGGTTCGGTGCCCCCGCCGACACCTACGGCAACGGGAGCCAGACCTGGCTCCGCAGCGACGGCCCCGACGGCACCCCGATCGAGTGGCGGCTCCACCCCCACGCCGACTTCGTCCGCCCGACCGACCTGGCCGCCGACCAGCTCTTCACCCTGATCGCCGGGGCGGTCGCCCGGAACGAGACGCCCCGCCTCGACCCCGCCACCGTGTGGACCGGGCTCGAGGCGGCCTGGGCCTTCGACGAGGAGCTCCCCGCCGACCAGCTGGCCGAGTGCACCCGGGCCGCCCTCGGCCTCGACGCCGATGCCTGCGGCGCGGTCGACCGCGACGCCATCGGCGCCGAGTGGGAGCGCTCGGGTGGCCGCCTCGACGTCATCGCCCACCTGCTCGCCGCGCTGGAGGCGGTGCGCTAGGACCGCCAGGGCTCCTCGCGGGGTTGGTCGAAGTAGGTCGGCGCCACCTCACCGTCGATGGCGGCGAAGGCGAGGTCGCCCCACCGGTCGTGACCGGCCAGCGGCGACGGCAGCTCGTCCCGGGCGAACCAGCCCACGTCGGTGCACTCCAGCGGGTGGGCCTGCACCGACCCGCCCGTCGCCCGGCACAGGAACACCAGCGAGTAGAGCGGGATGCGGCTGAAGCCCTGGCGCATCCCGTCGAACACGGCCAGCAGCCGGTCGACCTCGCACTCGATGCCGGTCTCCTCGTGGACCTCCTTGCGCACGACCTCGGACGGCGAGTACCCGACGTCGGCCCACCCCGTCGGGTACAGCCAGATGCCCGAGTCGGCCCGCTGGACCAGCAGGATGCGGCCATCGTCGTCGCCCACCACGGCGCCCACCGCCACCTTGGGGGTGACGTAGCCGGGGACGCCCGAGCCCACGCTCTTCATCCACTCGACCACCAGCTGGGCGGGGTCGAACGGGTGGCCGGCGGCGTGGCGGTTGTCGGCCGCCACCGCCAGCACCTCCTCGAACCGCTCGCGCTCGTAGGTGTTGTCGCTGAAGCCCAGACCGGTGCGGGCGATGCCGGCCAGGGCCTCGCTCCACCGCAGGAGGTCGGCTTCGGAGGGGGGCTCCCGATCCACGGGGCGAACCTAGACGCGCGCTACTCGCTGTCCAGAGCGTGGAGGAGGGCGCGGGTGATCTCGGCCCGGTGGCGCTCGTCGGTGACCTTGCCGCCGTCGGGGCCCCGGACGTAGAAGGCGTCGACGACCCGGTCGCCCAGGGTCTGGACCTTGGCCGAGCGGACGTCGAGGTCCATCTCGCCGAGGGCCCGGCAGATCCGCTCCAGCAGGCCCAGGGCGTCGGTGGCGTGGACCTCGACGACGGTGGCGTGGCGGGAGGCCTCGTCGTCGAAGCGGACCTCGGGCGGGGCCTGGTGGGCGCTGCGGATGCGGTTCCGGGGGCGGTGCGTGCGCGCCCGCTCGGCCAGCCGGGCCCGCAGCGCCAGCTGGCCGGCCAGGACGGCCTCGACCGAGGCGACCACCCGGGGCCACGGCACCGGGTCCGACGTGGCCGGCTCGACCGTGATCCGCTCCAGGGCCCACCCGTCGTCGGACGACACGGCGTCGACGGCGAGCACACCCAGGTCGTGGAGGGCGACGGCGCCGGCCACCCGGCGGAGCAGTCCGGGCCGGTCGCGGGCGACGACGGTGAGCACGTCGCCCTCGCCGTGGACGCGCTGCTGGCCGGCGGCGAGCAACGCCCGGTGCTCGACGCTGGGGAAGGGCGACGCCGCCAGGCCGGTGGCCGCATCGCCGAGGACGACCGCGGCCCGCTCGACCAGCGTCGCCACCAGACCGGCCTTCCACGAGCCCCACGCCGCCGGGCCGGTGGCCTGGGAGTCGGCCACGGTGAGCCCGTGGAGCAGGCGCAGGGTGCGCAGCGACCCGACCTTCTCGGCCACCCCCTCGTAGGTGGTGGGATCGTCGAGGTCGCGGCGGGTGGCCACGTCGGGCAGCAGCAGGTGGTGCCGCACCATGTCGACGAGGGTGGCGGTGTCGGCCTCGTCCAGGCCCATCTGCGGGCCCAGCACGGTGACCAGCTCCATGCCCACGTCGGTGTGGTCGCCGGGGCGGCCCTTGCCGATGTCGTGGAGCAGGCCGCCCAGCACCAGGAGGTCGGGCCGGTCGACGGTGTCGATCATCTCGACCGTGTTCGTCGCCGTCTCCAGCAGGTGCCGGTCGACCGTGAAGCGGTGGTAGGCGTTGCGCTGGGGCCGGTTGCGGACCGGCTCCCACACCGGCAGCAGCCGGAGCCAGACGCCGAGCTGGTCGAGCGCCTCGACCTGGGCGATGGCCGGGGGGCCGGCCGACAGCAGGTCGACGAGGGCGTCGCGGGCGCCGTCGGGCCACGGGTCGCCGAAGGGGGCGGTCTCGGCGGCGAGGCGCTCGAGCGAGGCCCGGTCGATGCGGGTGCCGAGGCGGGCGGCGGCCGCCGCGGCCCGCAGGGCGATGGCGGGATCGGTGGCCGGATCGGCATCGGAGAGGAGGTGGACCTCGCGGTCGCGCAGCTCGAGCCCGGCGCCGATCTCGCGGGGCCGGCCGCCCATCGACCAGCTGGGTCCGGCGAGCATGGCCCGGACCCGGTGCCAGGTCTCGTCCGACCGCCAGGCCACGGTGCGGGCCCGGGTGGCGACCAGGGCCATGAGGCCGTCGGCCCCGCCCTCGATGGAGAGGGCCTCGGCCACCGCGTCCTGCTGGTCGAGGGTGAGGACGTCGCTGGCGCGACCGCTGGCCCGGTGGAGCTCGGCCCGCACCGCCAGCAGGTCGGCCTCGGCCCGATCGATCGAGGCGTGGTCGTCGTCGAGCAGCACCTGGCGGGCCCGCTCGGCCCAGCGCACGGCGTGGATGTCGCGCAGCCCGCCCCGGGCCAGCTTCAGGTCCGGTTCGAGCAGGAAGGCGACCTCGTCGGCCTTGGCGTGGCGCTCGGCCACCGAGTCGGCCAGCCGGCCCAGCCACCGCTTGCCCCGCTTCTCCCACTGGGCCGCGGCCTCGCGGGAGAGGGCGTCGGCGAGGAGGGGATCGCCGGCGAGGAGCCGGACGTCGAGGAGGGCGGTGGCCGTGTCGAGGTCGTCGCCGGCCAGGGCGAGGGCGTCCTTGGGCGTGCGCACGGCGTGACCGAGCTTCACGCCCGCGTCCCAGACGGGGTACCAGAGGGCCTCGGCGATGGGCGTGGCGTCGACGGCCTTGGCGTGCAGCAGCAGCAGGTCGAGGTCGCTGGCGGGGCACAGCTGGCCCCGCCCGTAGCCGCCGACGGCCAGCAGGGCGACACCCGAGGGGGTGTCGCTCCCGACGGCACCGGCGAACAGCTCGGCCATCCAACGGTCGACGGTCCGGGTCCAGGTCGTGACCAGCTCCAGGCCCGGGCCGGCGCTCGCCATCACCGCGGCAGGGTCGAGGGTGGAGGTCTCGCTCATCAGGCCCGACAGGTTGGCGTCAGCATGTTGCGGGGGCGTTTCGCGGTGGTGACCACATCGTTCACACCTTCCTCACCGCGGCGCGGGCGGCGACCTGCACGGGATCCCAGACCGGGGAGAACGGCGGGGCGTAGGCCAGGTCGAGCTCGACCACGTCCCTCACGGTCATCTCGGCGGTGATGGCCGTCGCCGCCGTGTCGATGCGCTTGGCCGAGCCCTGGCCGCCCACGATCTGGAGGCCCAGCAGGCGGCCGGTGCCCCTCTCGGCGATGGCCTTGGCCACCATCGGCTCGGCGCCCGGGAAGTAGCCGGACCGGGTGGTGGCCTCGACGACGGCGGTGACGGCCTCGAACCCGGCCCGCTCGGCCTCGGCGGTCGAGAGGCCGGTGCGCGCCACCTCGGTGTGGCACACCTTGGTGATCGCCGTGCCCACGACGCCGGGGAAGGTGGCGTAGCCGCCGCCGATGTTCACCCCCGCGACGCGGGCCGTCTTGTTGGCGACGGTGCCGAGGGCGACGTGGACGCGGCGTTGCGAGACCCGGTGGTAGGTCTCGGCGCAGTCGCCGGCCGCCCACACGCCGGGCGCGCTGGTCGCCTGGCGCCGGTCGACCGAGATGGCGCCGCGGACGCCCAGCTTCAGCCCGGCCTGCTCGGCCAGACCCGCCTCGGGGGCGACCCCGAGCCCCAGGACGACGAGGTCGGCCCGCACCGGCCCGGAGGCGGTGTGCACGGTGCCGGGCTCGAAGCCGACGACCCGCTCGCCGAAGCGGGCGTCGATGCCGAGGCCGCGCACCTCACCCACGAGGCGGTCGCCCATGTCGGGATCGAGGGTTCGGCTCATCGGTCGCTCGTTGCCCTCGATCAGGACGACCCGGGCCCCCCAGCGATGGAAGGCCTCGGCCATCTCCAGCCCGATGTAGCCGGCGCCCACCACGACGACGTCCTTGCAGCCGAGCTCCTTGGCCCGGCCGAGGAGGTGGCAGCCGTCGTCGAGGGTCTGGACGCCCCAGATCTCCGGGCCGTCGATGCCGGGGAGGTCGGGCCGGATGGGCCGGGCGCCGGTGCCGATCATCAGCTGGTCGAACCCGAGCCGGAAGGTGCGGTCGTGCTCGAGGCTGCGGACCTCGACCGTGCGGGCGTCGATGTCGACGGCCATGGCCTCGTGGCGGAGGCGCACGTCGATGCGGTGCTCGCGGCGGAACACCTCGGGCGTCCGGGCGATCAGGTCGTCGGGCGAGTCCACGTCGCCGGCCACGAGGTAGGGGATGCCACACGCCGAGTAGCTCGTCCGGGTGCCGCGCTCGAGGGCGACGATGTCGAGGTTCGGGTTCAGGCGGCGAGCCTGCGACGCCGCCGCCATGCCGGCGGCGTCCCCACCGATCACAACGAGGCGCTCCGGCATCCCCGCAGGTTACGGGGTCGGCCCCGCGGTCCGGCTGTCCCCTCTGCCGGGTGGCGCCGGCCGTCACCGCCCGTCCCGGGTGTCATGATCGGGGCCATGCGCACCACCGCCAAGGTCGACTACGCCGTCCGGGCCGGGGTCGCCCTGGCGCTCACCGCGGCACGGGCCGAGGCCGACGGGGAGCGCCCCGAACCGATGAAGGCACACGTGCTGGCGGCCGAGGAGGACATCCCGCCCAAGTTCCTCGAGTCGATCCTCGCCGACCTGAAGCGGGCCCAATTGGTGGCCAGCCAGCGGGGCGCCGTCGGGGGCTACCGGCTGGCCCGCCCGGCCGCGGAGATCACCATCGCCGACATCATCCGGGCGGTCGAGGGCCCGCTGGCCGACGTGCGGGGCGAGCGGCCCGAGGACATCTCCTACCGCGACGGCCTCGAGGCCCTGCAGCGGATGTGGATCGCCCTCCGGGCCAACCTGCGGGCCGTGCTCGAGCGGACCACGCTGGCCGACCTGGCGGCGGGCGCGCTGGCCCCCGAGGTCGACGCTCTGGCCACCGACCCGGGGGCCTGGGATCCCCACTAGCGGGTGGGCGAGGAGCCGTTCACCCGCGGAATATGCTCACGCCACCGCATCGCAGTGGTGCGGGGCAAAGCACAGCCAGAGGTGTTCCCGTGCCGACCGGTACCGTCAAGTTCTTCAACAACGAGAAGGGGTACGGGTTCATCTCTCGCTCCGATGGCGACGACGTGTTCGTCCACTTCTCGAACATCGAGGGCGAGGGCTACCGCACCCTCGAACAGGGTCAGAACGTCGACTTCGAGATCGGCCCGGGGCGCAAGGGCGACGAGGCCCTGAACGTCCGCGTCGTCTGACGCTCGGACCGGCGCTCAGCGCCGGCCCTCGCGCCGGCGGCGGGCCAACACGACGTGGGCCTTGGCCGCCCCCCACGTGAGGCCGGGCTCGTGGAGGTCGGGGTGGACGTCGGCGAAGGACGCCGGGCTCAGGTCGTAGACGTCGTCGGGGTGGAGACGGGCGGCCACCTCGTCGCGCCGGACGGGCGGGACGCCGGCGGCGCGGAGGACGGTGGTGGGGTGGGCCGTGGCCGTGCGGAGCAGGGCGAGCGGGCCGGTGGGCTGGTCGTCGACGTCCCGCTCGAGCAGGGCCCGGACCCGAGGGGCGACGGCGGCCGTGGCCCGCTCGCCCTCGGCCCGGGCGGTGGCGCGGATCTCGTCGGGCAGGCCGGTGGACGCCGTCCACTGGCCGTAGCGCTCGGCGACCACCCGCTCGACCCAGCCGGACAGGTGGGCCTCGACCCCGTCGGCCAGCGCCGTCGCGTAGGCCGCCAGGGCGGCGGCATCGGCGGGGTCGTCCCGGGGATCGGGGGTCACCCTGCCAGGATGGCCGCCGTGGACCGGCCCACCCCCATCGTCCCCGGCCCCGGCCAGGAGTCGGTGTGGGACTACCCGCGACCGCCCCGGGTCGAGCCCACGTCGGCGACCGTCGTCGTCGTGCACGCCGGCGCCGTGGTGGCCGAGACCCGGCGGGCCCTGCGGGTGCTCGAGACGTCGCAGGCACCGGCGTTCTACCTGCCCGAGGCCGACGTCGACCTGGGCCTCCTGCGGGCGGCGACGACCCGATCGTTCTGCGAGTGGAAGGGCACGGCCTCGTACGCGGACGTCGTGGTCGGACCGGTGGTGGCACCGTCGGCGGCGTGGACGTACCGGCACCCGGTGACCGCCTTCGCCGCGCTGGTCGGGCACTGGGCCTTCTTCCCCCAGGCGGTCGATCGGTGCACGGTCGACGGCGAGGTCGTGCGGCCCATGGACGGTGGCGTCTACGGCGGGTGGGTCACCGACGCCGTGGTCGGCCCGGTCAAGGGCGGCCCGGGCACGGCCCACTGGTGACGCTCTCGTGAAGATCCGGGCCTACAGCGTGTTCGAGGGGGTCGTGTACCACTGCGCCGTCCTCGACCGGGCCCACCCGTGCCGGCCCACCCTCGAGGTCGAGGCCGTGCTGCGGGCCGGCGACGCCGACGAGGGCCCGATCCTCCTGCCCCTCGCCGACTACGTGTTCATGGCCGGGGGCCCAGAGGTGGCCCGGCCGTGCGTCGACCAGCTGGCCGCGCGGGGCCGCATCGTCGACCACCTCGGCGCGCCCCACCTGGCCTTCCCCACGTGGACCCCGATCGACATCGCTCCCCCGCCACCCCCGGCGTCCCCCGCGCCGGGTGGGTCGGCCGTGTGAACATCCGGTGACGCAGGGTCGTCCATCGCGGGCAGGCTCTGCGAGGAAGACCTACGATGCCGCCCGTCCGACCTTCGGGGTCACCGGGGTCGGCCACATCACATCTGAAGGGACACAGATACATGCGAGACAAGAGGGTGCTCATGCGCCTCTTCGCCCTGCTGTTCGCCTTCGTCCTCGTCGCAGCAGCCTGCGGTGACGACGACGACTCGACCGACAGCGGGGACGGTGGAGACACCACCGAAGCCGACAGCGGTGACGGTGGCGAGACCACCGAAGCCGAAGGTGGGAGTGAGGCCACGGGCAGCCTCGAGGGCTGGAAGGGCACCACGCCCCTCCCCGAGACGACGCCCGAGGTCGAGGCCTTCCAGGCCCGGATGGACGAGGTCGATCCGGACCTCCAGGACTACAACTACGGACCGGAGTCCTACGACGCCGCCATCGTGATCGCCCTGGCGGCGCAGATCGCAGGCGACGACGGCAGCGCTCACGCCGGCGAGATCGTCGGGGTGACGACCGAGGGCGAGAAGTGCACGGACTACGCCGGCTGCCTGGCGCTGGTCGAGGCCGGCACCGACATCGACTTCGACGGCATCTCCGGCCCGCTGGAGTTCTCCGGCAACGGCGAGCCCACCATCGGCTCGTACGGCGTCCTCCAGTTCGGTGCGGACAACCGCATCGACGAGGAGGCCACCACGTTCAAGACCATCGAGGCTCCGCCGGAGGTCGCCGACATCCCCCTGTCGGAGACTGAGGTCGAGCGGCCCGGTGACGGGGTGCTGACCTTCGGCACGCTGCTGCCGGAGACGGGCAGCCTCGCCTTCCTCGGCCCACCCGAGGTCGCGGGCGTGCAGGTCGCCGTGGACGAGATCAACGCCGCCGGTGGCTACAACGGCCAGGACGTGGCGCTGAGCCTGTCGGACTCCGGTGACACGACTACGGACATCGCCAGCCAGTCGGTCGACCGCCTGCTGTCGGAGAACGTCGACGCCATCATCGGCGCCGCCTCCTCCGGTGTCACGTTGACGGTCATCGACGCCGTGGTCAACGCGGGCGTGACGATGTTCTCGCCGGCCAACACGTCCAAGGAGCTGAGCACTTACGACGACAAGGGCCTGTACTTCCGCAACGCCCCGTCGGACATCCTCCAGGGTGCGGTGCTGGCCGAGGTCATCGCCGAGGACAACAACTCCTCCATCGCCATCATCAACCTGGACGACTCCTACGGCAACGGCCTGGCCGAGGACCTGACGGCGTCGTTCGAGGAGGGCGGCGGCGAGGTCCTCGCCACCGTTCCCTACGCCCCCGACGCGCAGACCTTCGAGTCGGAGGTGAACGAGATCGTCGGCACCGACCCCGACGCCATCGTCATCGCCGGCTTCGAGGAGTCGGCCCGCATCGTCGCCGAGCTCATCAAGCAGGGCTACGGCCCGGGCGACCTCCCGATCTACGGGACGGACGGCAACATGGGCAACGCCACGGGCGAGGAGTTCGAGGCCGGCGGCTGATCCCAGCCCCCCGCATCACCTGAACACCTGAGCGGCCCCCGGCACCTGCCGGGGGCCGCTTCGCGCGTCCCCGACAACAATCGCCGTCCGAAGTCAGCGACTGACGAGTCGCGTGGCGCGCACCAACTGCAACATGCCGGGATCCACGGTTGACGCAGTCGGCTGTTGTTCACCAGCTGCCGGCCATCCCCCAACCCCCAACCATGGAGGAATCCGACCCCATGAAGCGTTTGACGAAGCCGACCGTGGCCCTGGTGGCCGCCGTCGCCATGCTGGTCCTCTTGGCCACGCCCAGCGCCGCACAATCCGGCACTGTGACTGGCGGGACCATCTCGGTGAACCTGACTCCCGCGCTCACTACGACTATCGGCACTCCGACTTGCGCCGCCTCGACCCTGACTGTCACCCCGAACGACACCGACGATGGCACCATCTCGATGGACATCCCGGAGGGTGCATTCGACTACGGCACTCCGAACCCCCACGTGCTCGACGCCAACGCGGCCGGCACCTACGCCGTGACCCCCTCCGGGGGCGGCACTGGGACGTTCTCCATCTCGGGGAACCTCGCCACCAACGGCACTACTAACACGGCGAGGATCCACGCCCGCACTGGCACTTGCACCGCTGCCGCTTCGGAGTGCGGCCCGATCATCACGAACATCTCGTTCACTGGGACTTTCACTGGTTCCATCGGCACGACTGCGCCCTACACGCTGTCTGGCACTGCGACGATCAGTGGCTCCGGCACTCTCACTGCCTTCGGGTGCTCGGCACCGTTCACAGCCATCAACGGCAAGGTGATCACCATCACTGGCATGACGGTCGTCTTCTGACCTGACCGAGCCGGCTGGAGATCGCCTTCAGCCATCGCGCTGTTGCCGGCGCCCGACAGGGCGCCGGCAACAGCCGTGCAGAGCCTGTGGGGGTCAGCCGGCTTGGGGCTCGAGGTAGTAGGCGATGGTCAGGTCGCCCTTGGGCTGGTTCGGGGTCTCGGTGATGGCGATGCGGGCCTCGTACTCGGCGTCGGTGCCGGTGATGTTCCGGCCCATCCGGCCGTCGCCCTCGTCCTCGGTGACGTCCTCGGTGATCGTGAAGCCGGCGGCCTCGACGTCGGCGAGGATCCCGTCGGACACGGTCTGGAGGTCGCCGTCCAGGTAGCCGGTGT
>DASVEC010000102.1:0-9095 GCA_036380755.1 Iamia sp.
GCGGCGTCCAGTCCGTCCTCGTCCTCGGCGGCGCGTCCGACATCGCCGTGGCCACCGTCGAGCGGCTCGTCGCCGATCGCTGCCGGCGGGTCGTCCTGGCGGGTCGCCCCTCGCCCGCCCTCGACGCCGCCGCCGAGCGGATCCGGGGCGGTGGGGCCGACGTCGACGTCGTGCCCTTCGACGCGGTCGAGATCGAGACCCACGAGAAGGTCGTGGGCGAGGTCTTCGCCGCCGGCGACGTCGACGTGGTGCTCCTGGCCTTCGGCGTCCTCGGCGACCAGGCCACCTTCGACGACGACCACGCCGCGGCTGTCGGCGCGGTCACCGTCAACTACACCGGTGCCGTCTCGGCCGGGCTGGCGGTGGCCGACTGTCTCCGCCACCAGGGGCACGGCACCCTCGTCGTGCTGTCCTCGGTCGCCGGCGTGCGGGGCCGCCGGGACAACTTCGTCTACGGGTCGACCAAGGCCGGTCTCGACGCCTTCGCCGAGGGCCTGGGCGACGCCCTCCAGGGTTCGGGCGCGCGGGTCATGGTGGTCCGGCCCGGCTTCGTCGCCACCAAGATGACCGAGGGCATGGACCCGGCCCCGTTCTCCACCACCGCCGACGCGGTGGCGGTCGACATCGAGGCCGGTCTGCGCCGCGGCGCCCACACGGTCTGGTCGCCGGCCGTCCTCCGCGCCGTGTTCGGAGTGCTGCGGCTCGTCCCCCGCCCGCTGTGGCGACGACTGGCCGCACGGTGAGCGCCGGCGGGGCCGACGCCCGCCGCTCCCGTTCCCTGCCCCGGGCCGTCCTGGCCGCGTGCCGGCCCAAGCAGTGGACCAAGAACCTCCTGGTCCTGGCGGCCCCCGGGGCCGCCGGCGTGCTGGGCGAGGCCGACGCCGTGGTCGCCACCGCCGCCGCCCTCGTCGCCTTCTGCCTGGCCGCCAGCGCCACCTACCTGCTCAACGACGCCGCCGACATCGAGGCCGACCGGGCCCACGCCACCAAGCGCCATCGCCCGATCGCCGCCGGCGAGCTGTCGATCGGCCAGGCCCGGGCGCTCGCCGTGGTGCTGGCGGTGGCGGGCGCCGGCGTCGCCCTGGCCGTCCGCTGGCAGCTCCTGGCCGTGCTCGTCGCCTACGTCGCCCTCACCACCGCCTACTCGCTCGTCCTCAAGCACGTCGTCCTGCTCGACGTGATCGCCCTGGCCTCCGGCTTCGTGCTCCGAGCGGTGGCGGGCGCGGTGGCCGCCGACGTCCCCATCTCCGACTGGTTCTTCATCGTCACCTCCTTCGGCTCGCTGTTCATGGCCGTCGGCAAGCGCCACGCCGAGGTGGTCACGATGGGCGACGACGCCGGATCGCACCGGAAGGTGCTCGACGGGTACACGCCGAGCTTCCTCGCCCATCTGCGATCGGTGAGCTCCGGCGTCGTCCTCGTGGCCTACTGCCTGTGGGCCTTCGAGCGGGCCGACCTCACCGACATGGCCGTGCCCTGGTACCAGATCTCGATCGTGCCCTTCACCACCGCCGTGCTCCGGTACGCCCAGCTGCTCGACACCGGCGAAGGCGGCGCGCCCGAGGAGCTGGTCCTCAGCGATCGCATGCTGCTGCTGTCCGGGGCGGTGTGGGCCGTGGTCTTCGGCATCGGGGTGCTGGCCGCATGAGAAGCGGGGCGAGGCGCGAGCTGGCGGGGTGGGGGAGGACCGCGCCGTCGGCATCCGACGTCTGGACCCCGGTCACCCCCGAGGAGGCCGTGTCCGCCCTCGACGACGCACCGGCGCGCGGTGTCGTGGCCCGGGGCCTGGGTCGCAGCTACGGCGACGCGGCCCAGAACGCCGGGGGTGCCGTCCTCGACGCCACCGCCTTCGGAGGGGTCCACGCCTTCGACCCGGAGACCGGTCTCCTCACCGTGGCCGCGGGCACGAGCCTCGACGACCTGATGCGCTGGTTCGTGCCCCGCGGGTGGTTCGTCCCGGTGACGCCCGGGACCCGCCACGTGACCGTGGGTGGCGCCGTGGCCTCGGACATCCACGGCAAGAACCACCACCGCGCCGGCACGTGGTGCGCCCACGTCCGCCAGCTCCGCCTGGCCACGCCGGCCGACGGGCCAGTGACGGTGACGCCCGACCACGACGCGGACCTGTTCTGGGCCACGGCCGGCGGGATGGGCCTCACCGGCGTGGTGCTCGACGCCACCGTCCAGCTCACGCCCATCTCCACCAGCCGGGCGCTGGTGGACACCGACCGCACCGACACCCTGGTCGACTGCATGGACCTGCTGGCGGCCGGCGACGAGCACTACGAGTACACGGTGGCGTGGGTCGACCTGCTGCCGCTGCGGGGCCAGGTCGGCCGCTCGGTCATCACCCGGGGGCGCTTCGCCGAGGTCGACGAGCTGCCCCCGTCCGATCGGCGCCAGCCGCTCACCTTCGCCCCCCAGGCCCTGGCCACCGTGCCCCCCGTGGTGCCGCCGGGCCTGCTCAACCGCTGGCGGATCCAGGCCTTCAACGAGGCCTGGTGGCGCAAGGCCCCCCGCCAGCGCCGCAACGAGATCCAGACGATCTCGCGCTTCTTCCACCCGCTCGACGGCGTCGTCGACTGGAACCGCCTCTACGGGCCGCGGGGCTTCCTCCAGTGGCAGATCGTGGTGCCCTTCGGGGCCGAGGACGTGCTGCGCGCCGTCGCCGACGCCTTCGTCGCCGCCCGGGTGCCGACCCTCATCGGCGTGCTCAAGCGCTTCGGCGCCGCCAACCCCGGGCCGCTGTCGTTCCCGTTGCCGGGGTGGACCCTCTCGCTCGACATCCCGGCCGGGATCGACGGCCTGGGCCCGCTGCTCGACCGGCTCGACGCCCAGGTGGTCGAGGCCGGCGGCCGGATCTACCTGGCCAAGGACTCCCGGACCCGCCCGGAGCTCCTGCCGGCCATGTACCCCCGGCTGGAGGAGTGGCGGGCCGTCCGCCGCCGGGTCGACCCCGCGGGGGTCCTCCAGAGCGACCTCGCCCGTCGCCTCGGTCTGTAGCTCAGCGCCAGCGGACGGTGTAGATGATCGACGCCGCCACGCCGAGGACCATCAAGACGATCGACACCGGCTTGATCCAGGGGTGCTGGGCGGTGATCGACTCGACGTTGGCCTTCTTCTTGGCGTAGGCGAGGAGGCGCTCGGCCCACCGCACCTCGGAGGCGAGGATGCCGAGCCCGGCGATGACGATGACGATCCCCGGGCCGGGCAGCACCAGCATGCAGAGCCCGGTCAGGGTGACCAGCGTGCCGAAGGCGATGATGGCGATGCGCACCACGATGTTGCGCCGGGCCTCCTCGTCGGTGCGCTCCCGGCGCCCGGTGTCGCGCTCGGCGTCGAGGGCCGCGGCCCGGAACCGGGTCCGCCTCTCCTCCCGGTTCCGGAGTCGGTCCTCGGCGGTCAGCTGGTCGTCGGCCACCACACGATCATGCCGCGCCGGCGGCGACCGTTCGGCCGCGGACGTCGGCAGGGTGGATCCGGCGCCGGAAGGTGGCGCTCATGCGGGGCCCGGCGTGGGCGACCTTGGGGACGCAGTGCTGCCAGGTGTGCTGGCAGGTCCCACCCATGACCAGCAGGTCGCCCGAGTGGAGCTCGAAGGCCCGCGACGCCCCGCCGGCCACCGGTCGGAGCAGGAAGCGGCGCGGCGATCCGAGCGACAAGACGGCGACCGTGGTGGCCGGCCGGTCGCGCTCGTAGCGGTCGCCGTGCCAGGCGACCGAGTCGCGCCCGTCGCGGTAGAGGTTCAGCCCGATGGCGTCGAAGCCCCGGTGGTAGCGGGCGTCGAGGGTGGGGACGAGACGCCGGAGGGGCGCCGGCGCGGCGTCGAGGCGCCGGTCGGGCTCCTCCTCGTCGCCCCACCAGGCGGTGAGGCGGGGCTCGACGAGCAGGGAGCCGTACATCGGCACCTCGCGCTGGCGCCAGCGGACCGTGTCGACCAGCTCCGTGAAGAGGGCATCGGCGCCGCCCAGCCAGGCGGGGACGTGGTCGATCCACGCCCCGGCCCCGAGCTCGATCCGCTCGGCGGTGGCGAAGTCGGCATCGGGGTCGGGGGCGCCGCCGGCCCACAACGAGGGTTGGAACACGAGCTCCAGGGGCATGACGGGAGCGTACACATGTTCGTCTGCCGGGTACAGGGGTCCCGGTCCGCTCGCCGCCGATCGAAGGGAGGTCCGGCGATGCTGCTCACCTACCATCGCCGCCATGGCCAAGCCTCCCGTCCTCACGCCCCAGGCCGACGACTTCCCCCGCTGGTACCAGGACGTGGTGGCCAAGGCCGAGCTGGGCGACAACGGCCCGGCCCGGGGCACGCAGGTCATCCGGCCCTACGGCTACGCCATCTGGGAGCGGATGGTGGCGGCGGTCGACGAGCGGATCAAGGCCACCGGGGCCCAGAACGTGTCGTTCCCGCTCTTCATCCCCCAGAGCTACCTCACTCGCGAGGCCGAGCACGTCGAGGGCTTCGCCCCCGAGCTGGCCGTCGTCACCATGGGTGGTGGCAAGGTGCTCGAGGAGCCGCTCGTCGTGCGGCCCACCTCCGAGACCGTCTTCGGCGAGTTCATGGCCAAGTGGACCGACTCCTGGCGCGACCTGCCGCTGCTGCTCAACCAGTGGTGCAACATCGTCCGCTGGGAGATGCGGCCCCGGCTGTTCCTGCGCTCGACGGAGTTCCTGTGGCAGGAGGGCCACACGGCCCACGTCGACCAGGCCGACGCCGCCGCCTACGCCCACACCATCTTGCGCGACGTCTACGAGGACTTCATGGTCCGGGAGCTGGCCATCCCGGTGATCGTGGGGCGCAAGACGCCCGACGAGCGCTTCCCCGGCGCCATCAACACGATGACGTGCGAGGCGATGATGGGCGACGGCAAGGCCCTGCAGATGGGCACCAGCCACGAGCTGGGCCAGAACTTCGCCAAGGCGTTCGAGATCACCTACCAGGATGCCGAGGGCAGCCAGCAGCTGGCCTGGACCACCTCCTGGGGCGTGTCGACCCGGATGATGGGCGGGCTGATCATGGCCCACGGCGACGACGGTGGGCTGCGTCTGCCGCCCCGCATCGCCCCCACGCAGGTCGTCATCCTGGTCGTGCGCGACGGCGACGGCGTGGGCGAGCGGGCCCAGCTCCTGGCCGAGGCCCTCCGCACGGCGGGCGTGCGGGTCACCGTCGACGACCGCACCGACGTGGGCTTCGGCCGCCGGGCCACCACGTGGGAGCTCAAGGGCGTCCCCGTCCGCATCGAGCTGGGCCCGCGCGACCTGGCCGACGAGCAGGCGACCCTGGTCCGCCGCGACCAGGAAGGCAAGTCCACCGTGCCCCTGAGCGGCCTGCCCGAGCACGTCGTCGGTCTCATGGACGAGATCCAGGCGTCGATGCTGGCCCTGGCCCGCGCCACCCGCGACGACCGCACCGTCGACGTGGCCACCATCGACGAGGCCCTCGAGGCCAGCCGCTCGGGCTTCGCCCGTCTGCGGTGGGGCGCGGTCGACGAGGCGGGCCTGGCCGCCCTCAAGGCCGAGGCCGTCACGGTCCGCTGCCTGCAGAGCCCCGATGGCGACGTGGCCACCACCGACGGCGACCCCGACAGCATCGCCACCGTCGGCCGCAGCTACTGATCCGCCCGTTCTTGCGACCCTCATCCACCTGACGGGTGGACCAGGGCCGCAGTTTCGGCGTCCATCCGGGCTTCACACCAGGTTGACAGACTGTTGACGCGGAGGTCGGGCGGCGGTCCCGATCCTGTGGCACCCTGACGCGGAATCCCCCGACAACCGAAGTGAAGGCGGCAATCCCCCGTGCTCCTCTCCTCCCGGCGACGCGCCTTCGGCGCGCTCGCGCTCCTCTTGGCGATCCTGGGCGGCATCGCCGTGGCCCCGACCCCCTCATCGGGCGTCGCCACCGACCTGCTGATCTCCGAGTACGTCGAGGGCAGCAGCTTCAACAAGGCACTCGAGATCGAGAACAAGACCGGCGCCGCCGTCGACCTCGCCGCCGGCGGCTACGCCGTGCGGACCACGTTCCAGACCGGCACGGCGCAGCGGGTCGCCCTGACCGGCACCCTGGCGGCGGGCGAGGTCCTCGTGATCGCCCACGAGGACGCCGCCGCCGAGATCCTCGCCGTGGCCGACCTCGTCGCCACCTCGGTGGCCAGCTTCAACGGCGACGACACGGTCGAGCTGACCAAGGGCGGCGACCCGGGCACGGTGGTCGACTCCATCGGCCAGCTCGGCGTCGACCCCGGCACCGAGTGGGGCACCGGGCTGCAGAGCACCGCCGAGGCCACCCTGCGCCGGCCCGCCGCCAGCGAGACCCCCGACGCCGACTCGTCGAACGCCTACGACCCCGCCGCCATCTACAGCGGCTTCGACCAGAACACCTTCGACGGGCTCGGCTTCCCCGGCGACACCACCGGCGAGCCGCCCGAGCCCGAGGCGGTCGCCATCCACGACGTCCAGGGCAACGTCACCGGGCCGACCAGCCGCTCGCCCTACGCCCCGGCATCCGGCAACGGCGCCGGCACCCAGGAGATCGAGACCAGCGGCATCGTCACCGAGCGGAGCCTGTCCCGCACGTCGTCGGGCGGCTCCAACCACGGCTTCTGGATCCAGGCCCCGGCGGCCGGCATCGACGCCGACCCGAACACCTCCGAGGGCGTCTTCGTCTTCACCGGATCGAGCGCCACCGTCGACGGCTACACGCCGACCGTCGGCGACGACGTCACCATCACCGCCAAGGTCAGCGAGTTCTTCTTCGCCACCCAGCTCACCTCGGTCACCGACGTGGTGCTGAACGGCCAGGGCGTCGCCGTGCCACCGGCGGCCGAGGCCGATCCGCCCGAGGACGCCACGGCGGCGGGCGAGTACTGGGAGCGGCTCGAGGGCATGCAGGTCACCGTCCCGGCCGGAGCCAGCGTCACTGGCGGCCGCTCGGTGTTCCCCGGCACGGCCGACTCCGAGATCTGGATGATCCGGGGTGACGATCCGCTGGTCGCCCGGGCCGATCCCTACGCCCGTCGCACCTTCCGCGACGCCCACCCGCTCGACGCCCAGGCCGGGCTGTTCGACGACGGCAACGGCCAGCGCATCCTCGTCGGCCCGCAGGGCGTCAAGGCGGCCGCGGCCGACAGCACCGTGCTGCTCCCGCCGGCCCGCACCTTCGACACCCTGGGCGGCGCCGTCACGGGCGCCCTGAACTACTCCTTCGAGAAGTACCGCATCGAGATCACGGCCCAGCCCACCTTCACCGCCGGGGCCGACCCCGCGCTCAACGGGGCGCCCCAGGCCCCCGATCGCGAGACCGAGTACTCGGTCGGCAACATCAACGTCGAGAACCTCTACGACCGGCGCGACGACCCCACCGACGGCTGTGACTTCACCGGCAACAGCGGCTGCCCGGGCGTGAACCCGCCGTTCGACTACGTGCCGGCCAGCGACCAGGTGTACGCCGACCGGCTGACCGGGCTGTCCATCCAGATCCGTGAAGCGCTGCACGCCCCCGACGTGGTCACGGTGCAGGAGGCCGAGGACCAGGACATCTGCTCGGTGACCGGCACCACCCTCACCTGCGGCGGGGCCGAGGCCGGCGACGGCAAGCCCGACACGGTCCAGGAGCTGGCCCTGAGGATCGCCGCCGACGGCGGCCCGGCCTACGACGTCGCCTCCGACCGCGACGGGGCCGACGACCGGGGCATCCACAACGCCTTCCTGTGGCGCACCGACCGGGTCGAGCTGGCCGAGCCCGCCGCCGGAGACCCGATCCTCGGATCCGATCCCGGGGTGGAGTACCGCGGCGACGCCCTCGCCTACAACGCCGAGGTCGAGAACCCCAAGGCGCTCAACGCCGACCTCCCCGGCGACGTCGACACCTCCACCGGAGTCGACGGCTCGAACGTCTACACCCGCCCGGCGCAGACGGGCCGCTTCCGGGTCTTCCCCGAGACGGTCGGCGCAGGGGACCCGGTCGACCTGTGGGTGGTCAACAACCACTTCTCGTCGACGCCGGACGCGCGGGTGGGCCAGCGCACCGAGCAGGCGGCCTACGCCGCCGCCATCGCCGGGGTGGTCGAGACCGAGGTGGCCGACGCCCGGGTGATGGTGGCCGGCGACCTCAACGTCTTCCCCCGGCCCGACGACCCCATCCCGCCCTCGGCCGGCGGTCCCAGCGACCAGCTGGCGCCGCTCTACGACGCCGGGCTGAACAGCCTCTGGGACGTGCTGGTCGAGGAGGTGCCGGCGGCGGCCTACTCGTACGTGTTCGAGGGCCAGGCCCAGACCCTCGACCAGCAGTTCGTCACCGACACCCTGCTCGACGATCTGGTCGAGCAGCGGGTCGCCCACGTCAACGCCGACTGGCCGGCCGAGCACCAGCCCGTCACCGGTCGCGGCGTCAGCGACCACGACCCGTCGGTGGCCCGGTTCGTCTTCCCGCCCCCGCCGGTGCCCCAGCTCGACGACGAGGACTTCGTCACCCAGCAGTTCGAGGACTTCGTGGGCCGGCCCCCGACCCCGAACGAGCTGGACGTCTTCACCGAGTCGCTCGAGGACGGGTCCCTCACCCGGGCCCGGCTGGTCGACAACCTGCGCCGCATCGCCTACGACCCCGATCGGGCCCCGGTGATCCGCCTCTACATGGCGGCCCTCGGCCGTCGAGCCGACTTCGCCGGCGTCGAGTACTGGGTCGACCGCTACCGATCCGGGTTGTCGTTGCGGCAGATGGCCCGGCTGTTCGTCGGCTCGGCCGAGTTCCGCGACACCTACGGCGAGCTCGACGACACCGAGTTCGTCCAGCTCGTGTACCAGAACGTGCTCGACCGGGACGCCAGCGAGGCCGACCTCGAGTACTGGGTCGGGCGGCTGGAGAGCGGCCTCACCCGGGCCGAGCTGATGGTCCTCTTCTCCGAGAGCGCCGAGAACAAGACACGGACCCGGCCGACCGTCGACGCCAGCGAGATCTACTTCGGCCTGCTGGGCCGGACCCCGACCCCATCCGAGCTCGACTCGGCCGAGGCCCGGGTCGGCACCCTGGCCGGCCGGCTCGAGGTCATCGACGAGATCATCACGTCGCAGGAGTACGCCGACCGAGTCGGGGCCGTCCC
>DASVEC010000103.1:0-4478 GCA_036380755.1 Iamia sp.
GCAGATGCGGCGGGCCACCTCGACGCCGACGCCGTCGCTCGGGAAGAAGGTCGACGGCGGCTCGTGAGCGCAGCTGCCCTTCTGCATCCACTTGGCGATCTGGTACTCGTTCACGTGGTCACCTCGTCGTCTTCACCCCGGTCCGGATGGGGTCTTCCCAGATGTGCGGTCAAGGGGAGGTAAAGGCCAGGGCCCCACCATGGACGTTCCCTTGTTGCAGTGGAAGCGCGCTGAGGGGGGACCCCTCCCCCTCGGGGCCGGACCGGGGTCGCCCCGCCCGTTCGGTGCGGAGGGGGCCGGGGTAGCGTGGACGGCCTCTGACCGGGCCACCGGCCGGAGCGAAGGAGATCTCGTGTCGTACCCGCCGTCCTCGCCCGGAGGCGCACCCCACCCGTGGGCCCCTCGCGGCCCCGGTGACACCAGCGCCACCTCCACGTGGGCGCCGCCGGCGGCCCCGCCCTCGCCCTCGACCGGAGCCTGGTCGGGCGGGGCCGGCGCCACCGGCGCCTGGGCGCCGCCGGCCCAGCCCCCGGGCGCCAGCCGGCCGTGGGCCCCCACCGGGTGGAGCGGCGGCTACCCGAGCGGCCCGCCGGCCGCGGGCACAGGCGCCATGCCGCCGCACCCGCCGGGCTACCGCGCCCCCGCCGGCGGCGGGCACCGGCCTCCGGGCCCGGCGCCGACCCCGGCCCCGCCGGCCGGCGATCGGGGCAGCCGCCTGATGTCGGCCCTGGTCGGCGGGCTGGTCGGCGCGGTCGTGGCCGCTCTCGTGGCCGCCGGGCTGGTCCTCGCCACCGACGACGACGATCCGGTCCAGGAGGCCACCACCAGCACCACCGAGGCCAGCGGCGGCTCCACCATGGGCGTCGGCGAGAGCCTCGACATCCAGCAGATCCTCGACATCGCCCAGCCCAGCGTGGTCTCGATCAACACCGAGAGCGGCGCCGGCAGTGGGTTCGTCTACGACGCCACCGAGGGGTTCATCCTCACCAACGCCCACGTCATCGCCGGGGCCGAGGAGATCTCGGTGACCTTCTTCGACGGCTCGGCCATGGGGGCGGAGCTGGTCGGCGCCTTCCCGAACGACGACGTGGCCATGCTGCGCGTCGAAGGCGTCGATGCCCTCGTCGCCGCCGACCTGGGGTCGTCCGACGCCCTGCGGGTCGGCGAGGACGTCGTCGCCATCGGCAACGCCCTGGGCCTGGGCGGCAAGCCCACGGTCACCACCGGCATCGTGTCGGCGCTCAACCGCTCGATCCCCAACGAGGACGGCGAGTACCTCGAGAACCTGATCCAGACCGACGCCGCCATCAACCCGGGCAACTCGGGCGGGCCGCTGGTCAACTCGCAGGGCCAGGTCGTGGGGATCAACACGGCCAAGTTCGACGACGCCTCGAACATCGGCTTCGCCCTGGCGATCGACAGCATCCTCCCGCTGATCGAGGACCTGCGCGACGGCAACGGCGAGGTCACCGCCGACACGCCGACGCTCGGGGTGTCGGTCGAGGCCCTGGCCGGGGCCGACATCCCGCCCGAGGCGCTCGAGCAGTTCGGCATCACCGAGCAGGCCGGGCTCATCATCGTCGCCGTCTCCCCCGGGTCCGGGGCCGAGCAGGCCGGGCTCCAGATGGGCGACGTCATCCGCGAGGTCGACGGCGCCACCACCGACGTCGACGAGGACCTCTCGGCCATCATCCGGGCCAAGGCCATCGGTGACACCGTCGTCGTGGGCTTCGACCGGCTGGGCGTGCGCGACGAGGTCGAGGTCACCCTCACCTAGGGCGGCTGAGGTCCCCGCGAGTCGGCGCCGGTAGGGTGTCCGGCCGCACGACCGAGGAGATGACGTGACCTACACCGAGCTGGAGCGCGACCCGAACGAGCCCCCCCGGGGCCACGCGCGCGTGGTCTACCTCGGTCCGGTCGCGCCCCACTGGGAGATCCAGTCGGACTTCGGTGATCGGGCCCTGATCGACGCCTTCCGCGACCGCGTCCAGGCCCGTCTGCAGCTGGTCCCGCCCCACGACCCGCAGTTCCGGCGCAACCGGGAGCGGGTCATCCGCGACGCCGAGCGCGAGAACCTGCTGCTCGACTGGGATCTGGGCCAGCCCGAGGACGACTAGCCGGGTGGCGGAGGACGACGGGCTGCGGACGGTCGGGGTCGATCTCGGCGGCACCAAGGTCCTGGCCGGCCGGGTCCTGGCCGACGGCACCGTCACCGACCGGGTGAAGCGGCCCACCCCGACCGAGGGCCCCGAGGCGGTGGCCACGGCCATCGCCGAGATGGTGGCCGAGCTGGGCGGGGCCGACCGCCTCGGCGTGGGCACGCCCGGCTACGTGGGCGGCGATGGCGTGGTGGCCGGCGTCCCCAACCTGGTCGGCTGGGACCCGCCGGTGCCGCTCGGCCGGATCCTCCGGGACGCCACCGGGATCGAGCCCGTCGCCGTCGACAACGACGTCAACGTGGGGGCGATCGCCGAGGCGGCCCACGGTGCCGCCGCCGGGCGGACCGACGTGCTGTGCGCCTTCATGGGCACCGGCGTCGGTGGCGGGCTCATCCTCGACGGCCGGTTGCGGCGCGGGTCCCGCGGCCTGGCCGGCGAGATCGGCCACGTCACCGTGCGGGCCGGTGGCCGGGGGTGCGGCTGCGGCGGTCGGGGCCACATGGAGGCCTACGCCGGGCGGATCGGCATGGAGCGCGAGGCCCGGCGCCGCCACGAGGCCGGCGAGGAGACCGTCCTGGTCGAGCTGGCCGGGGACGGGCGGATGAAGTCCGGCACCTTCGCCAAGGCCCTCGAGGCCGGCGACCGGGTCGCCCGCGAGCTCCTCGACGAGGCCGTCGAGGCCGTGGCCATCGCCATCGCCGGCGCGGTGATGCTCGTCGACATCCCCACCGTCGTGGTCGGCGGGGGCGTGGCCGACAAGCTCGGCGCCGGGTTCGTGGAGAGCATCGGCGAGGCGGTGGCGGCCCAGGTCGGCCCGCTCCTGTCGGTCGACGTGCTGCCTGCCGCCCTCGGCGACGACGCCGGCATCGTCGGCGCGGCGTGGCTCGCCACCAGCGTCTGACCCCGAGGCGTCACCCGGGCGACACCCGCAGGTCACCTCGTCGTCGGGGAGCGGTTCGGGGGGTCCGGTAGCCTTGGCCCGCATGACGAGCGTCGCGACCCCGCCCGAAGAGGCCTGGGACGCGCCGTCCGAGCCCGGGTTCGGGCCCGACGACCCGGCGCGGTTCATCAACCGGGAGCTCTCCTGGCTCGACTTCAACGAGCGGGTCCTGTCGCTGGCCGACGACCCCTCCATCCCGCTGCTCGAGCGGGCCAAGTTCCTGGCCATCTTCAGCCAGAACATGGACGAGTTCTTCCAGGTCCGGGTGGCGGGGCTGCTCGACCAGGTGGCCGCCGGGATCCGCCACCGCACCTTCGACGGCCGCACGCCCACCGAGCAGGTGCGCGAGGTGTCCGACCGGGCCCGCATCCTGGTCGACCGCGAGGAGCGCCTCTTCCTGGAGAAGATCGCCCCCGACCTGGCCGCCAACGGCATCGTGCTGTCGTCGTGGGAGGAGCTCGACGACGACGACCGGGTCCACATGGTGCGGGTCTTCGAGGACCGCATCTTCCCGGTGCTCACGCCGCTCGCCGTCGACCCCGGCCACCCGTTCCCCTACATCTCCACCATGTCGCTGAACCTGGCGCTGACCATCCGCGACCCCGTCACCGAGGAGCGGCGCTTCGCCCGGGTGAAGGTGCCGCAGGTGCTCCCGCGGTTCGTGGTGATGCCCGACGGTGAGCGCTTCGTGCCGCTCGAGCAGGTGATCGCGGCCCACCTCGACCAGCTCTTCCCGGGCATGGAGATGGAGTCGACCGACACCTTCCGGGTGAGCCGCAACGCCGACCTCACCCTCGAGGAGGAGGAGGCCGACGACCTCCTCGCGGCGGTGGAGATGGAGCTCCGGCGCCGGCAGTTCGGCCACGCCGTGCGCCTGGAGATCAGTGCGGGGATCACCGACGAGGTCCGTGAGCTCCTGCAGCGCGAGCTCGACCTCGGCGACGACGACACCTACCGGATGCGCGGCCCACTCGACCTCGGGGGCCTCTGGTCCGTGCACGCCCTCGAGCGCCCCGAGCTGAAGGACCCCGTGTTCCAGCGGGTCTCGCCCTACCGGCTCGACACCGGTGAGGAGGAGCGGCCCGACTTCTTCGCCGTGCTGCGCGAGGGCGATGTCCTCGTCCACCACCCGTACGACTCCTTCCGCACCACGGTGGAGGAGTTCATCCGCCAGGCGTCCACCGACCCGCACGTGCTCGCCATCAAGATGACGCTCTACCGCACGTCCGGCGACAGCCCCATCGTGCGGTCGCTGATCCGCGCCGCCGAGCGGGGCAAGCAGGTGGCCGTGCTGGTCGAGCTCAAGGCTCGGTTCGACGAGGGCGCCAACATCGAGTGGGCCAAGGCGCTGGAGACCGCCGGCGTCCACGTCGTCTACG
>DASVEC010000104.1:0-7729 GCA_036380755.1 Iamia sp.
TGACCGAGCCGTAGCCGACCGGGAAGGTGGCCTCGGGCGTCTGGGGGTCGTCCTCGGTCGAGGTGACCAGGTCGGCGGCGCTGGGGAGGGTCGGCGCCGCCGAGGCCGGGGCCTCGCCGGTGAGGGCGTCGAGATCCTGGCGCAGCCGGATGAGCCGGGCCCGGACCGCACGCTCCTGCTCGAGCAGGGGGGTGAGGCGGGTGCGGGCGTCCTCGAGGATCGACTCGGCTTCGGCCTGGGCCTTGGCCCGGGCACCGGTGAGGACGGCCTCGGCCCGGCGCTGGGCGCTGTCGACCACCCGGAGGGCTTCCTCCTGGGCCTGGGCCAGCTCGGTGCGGGCGCTGGCCCGGTCGAGCTCGGCGGCGACCCGCTCGGCGTAGGCGGTGGCCCGATCCCGCTCGACCTCGGACCGGCTGGCGGCGGGGGCCTCGGGGGTGGCCTCGGCCGGCTGTGGCGCGGGGGCCGGGGCATCGGTGAAGGCGTAGGGGTCGGCGGCGTAGGGGGCCTCGGCCTCGAACGACGCCGGCTCGGGCGTCTCGTAGGCGGGCGGCTCGGGGGTGGCCGTCGGGGGCTCGAGCGGGGGCGGCGCCGGGGCCGCGAACGGATCGCCCGCCACCGGGGCGGCGAAGGGGTCGGCCGGGGCCGGCGCGGCGAAGGGGTCGGCCGGGGCGGCGAAGGGATCGGTCGGCGCCGCGAACGGATCCGCCGGGGAGGCGAAGGGGTCGGCCGGGGCGTCGTAGGCCGGCGCCGGGGCCAGCGACTCGACCGCGAGCGGCTCGCTCTCGGCCAGGGCCGCCATGGCCGTCGACGACAGCCCGTTGATCGACGGTGCCGCCGCCATCGAATCGCGCCACGCCTCGGCGGCGCGCAGGAGGAAGGCATCGACCTCGTCGCGGTCGTAGCCGCGGAGGCCGATGGCGAACTCGCGGCCGATGAGGTCGTCGGGCCCCATCCGGGTCTCGTTGCCGGTCATGTCTCTCCTCATCTCGGCGACCGCCTCCGGACGGTCGCGCCTTCGTCGCCGAGGCGACCACCTCCTCTTCGGCGGTGGGAGCGCGATCTGTAGGGAGATCCCCGCAGGATCCGCCACGGCGGCCTTCGAACATGGTAGATGCGACGCAGGGCGAGCGGTAGGGGGCCCGGCGACCGCGCACCGTGGTCAGATCGCCTCCCATCGGCCAGGGGCTCGACCGGCGGAGCAAAAGGTGTGCGGTCGGGGCTGGTCAGCGCGTCCCCGGGGTATGCGCACGCCCACGGCCGGGAGACGAGATGTATGGTCAGACCACCAGTCCACCGCATCGGCGACGGCCGGCCGGGGTGGGAGGAGAGGCCATGAGCGGGCTGCAGATCGAGGGCGCGGCGCCCCCGGAGGCGACGCCGACAGCCGACGTCGCCCTGGTCGCAGGGCTGGTTGCACGCGACCCGGCGGCGGTGGCCGACCTGTACGACCGCTACGCCGATCGGCTGCTGGGCTTCTGCACCGGGATGCTGCGCGACCCCCACGAGGCCGCCGACGCCCTGCACGACACGATCCTCGTGGCCGCCGAGCGGATCGGGCAGCTGCGCGACCCCGAGCGGCTGCGGCCCTGGCTCTACGCCATCGCCCGCACCCAGTGCCTCTCCCGGCTCCGCCGGCGGGAGCGCACGGCGCTGTCCGAGGACCCCACCGAGCTGGCGGGCGGTCGGGCCATGACCGCTGACACCGGTCCCGAGGGTGACGGCGCCCGTGTCGCCGAGGGCGGCGAGGCCGCCGAGCTGGTGTGGGCCGCGGCCGAGGGCCTCGACGAGGGCGACCGCGTCCTCCTCGAGCTGCACCTCCGCCAGGGCCTCACCGGAGGCGAGCTGGCCGCCGCCGCCGGGGTGAAGCCGGGCCAGATCTCGATGGTGACCGGACGGATGCGCGAGCGGCTGGAGCGGGCCCTGGGCGCCCTCCTCGTCGCCCGTCACGGCCGGCGCGACTGCGACGAGCTGGACGGCATCCTGCGCGACTGGGACGGTCGCCTCACCGTCTTGATGCGCAAGCGGGTGGCGCGCCACCTCGATCGCTGTGCGGTGTGCGACGACCGCCGGTCCGGCCTGGTCGCCCCGCTCGGCTCGCTGGCCATCGGCGCCCCGGTCGTCCTGGCCACCACCGACCTCCGCGCCGCCATCGTGGCCGGGGCCGAGAAGGTGTGGGGCGGTGCGCCGGCCCCCGACGTCACCGGGACGCTGCAGTGGGACGCCGACGGCTTCCCGCCCGACCCGCCCGGCGGCGAGGCGGCCCGCCGCGCCGACCGCGACGACACCTCACCGCTCCTGCGCCGCCGGGCCGCCCTGGCGGCCGCGGCCGCGCTGATCCTGCTGATCGGCGGGCTGGTGGCGTGGCGCTCGACGGCGTCCCCGGCGGAGGACGACGTCCGGGCCGACGGCGGCTCCGAGCAGGCCGCCGACGCCGAGGACGACGACGGGGGGACGCCCCGCTCCGGCGACCTCGACGCGACCACGACGACCGAGGCCGGGCCGACGACGACCACGACCACGACCAGCCCGGTCCCGACGACGCCGGGCACGACGCCGGTCCAGCCCGGCTCCCCCACGACGACGACCCCGCCCCTCGACGGCGGGTCGGGCGGTCCCGCCGCCGGCCCGACGGCACCCGACGGCGGTGGCGGCCTCGGCACCGGGACGGCCCCGCCGGCGACCTCGCCGGCGCCGCCGCCCCCGAACCCGGCGCCGTCGATCAGCGGCCACCAGCTGTCGCCGGCCTCGTTCCAGACGACCTGCAACCCGGCCAACGACAGCGCCGAGGCCTCGGTCGTCGTGACCGACTCCGGCGGTGCGCTGTCGGTCCGCCTGTTCCACACCGGTCCCGGGGGCGCGTCCGGATACCCGATGACCCTCTCGGGCGGCCGCTACCGGGCGACGATCCAGGGCTTCACCACGCCGGGCACCTACTCCTGGCGGGTGCAGGCGTCGGACGGCACCTCCACCACCTCCGCCGGCTCCTGGTCCTTCGCCGTCGACCCCTGTCCCGGCTGAGGCAGTCGGGCCTTGGGAGGCAGTGCCGGACGGCACCTAGTCTCCCGGGCCATGCAGGAGATCCTGAACGCCATCCAGGCCGGTGCGTCCGGCGACGAGATCGCCGCCCTGAAGGTGCCGGAGTCGTACCGGGCCGCCTTCGTCAAGCGCTCCGAGACGGGCATGTGGGACGGGGTCGCGTCCGAGGACAAGGACCCCCGCAAGTCGCTCCACGTCGACGAGGTGGCCACGCCCGAGCTGGCGCCGGACGAGGTCTACGTCGCCGTCATGGCGTCGGCCATCAACTTCAACACGGTGTGGACCTCGATCTTCGAGCCGCTGCCGACCTTCGGGTTCCTCGACCGGCTGGGCCGGGAGTCGGTGTGGGGCACCCGCCACGCCCGCGACGAGCACATCGTCGGCTCCGACGCCGCGGGCGTCGTCGTCCAGGTCGGATCGGCGGTGCGCAACTGGAAGCCGGGCGACAAGGTCACGGTCCACTGCAACCACCTCGACGACCAGGACGCGTCGGCCCACGACGACTCGATGCTGGCCGCCAACCAGCGCATCTGGGGCTTCGAGACCAACTTCGGCAGCCTGGCCGACCTGACGGTCGTCAAGGCCAACCAGCTGATGCCCAAGCCCACCCACCTCACCTGGGAGGAGGCGGCCTGCAACGCGCTGTGCAACTCCACCTCCTACCGGATGATCGTCAGCAAGCACGCCGGCGACCTCAAGCAGGGCCAGGCCGTGCTCATCTGGGGCGCGACCGGCGGCATCGGCGGCTACGCCGTGCAGTACGTCCTCAACGGCGGCGGCATCCCCGTCGGCGTGGTGTCGTCCCCCGAGCGGGCCCAGCTGCTCCGGGACATGGGCTGCGAGCACGTCATCGATCGCAAGGCCGCCGGCTACCAGTTCTGGAAGGACGAGCACACCCAGGACGAGAAGGAGTGGCGCCGCCTCGGGAAGGACATCCGCGGGCTGATCGGTCGCGACGTCGACACCGTGTTCGAGCACCCCGGTCGCCAGACTTTCGGCGCCTCGGTCTTCGCCGCCGCCCGCGGCGGCAAGATCGTCACCTGCGCGGCCACCAGCGGCTACATGATCGAGTACGACAACCGCCACCTCTGGATGAAGCTCAAGAGCATCGTCAGCTCGCACTTCGCCAACTACAAGGAGGCCTGGGCGGCCAACCAGCTCGTGTGCGAGGGCAAGATCCAGCCCCTGCTGTCGAAGGTGTACAGCCTCGAGGAGACGGGCGACGCCGCCCTCGCCGTCCACCAGAACCAGATCGAGGGCAAGGCCGGTGTGCTGTGCCTCGCCCCGGAGGAGGGCCTCGGCATCGACGACCCGGAGCTCCGCGAGAAGGTCGGAGAAGAGAAGATCACGTTGTTCCGTCGCACGGCGTGAGCCGCGACGGAGAGGAGATCACCCTCTTCGCCCCACCGCCTGACCTCTAGGGTTCGACGCCATGGTGTCGACCCATGCGCTGCTGACCTTCGCGGCAACGGCCTTCCTCCTGATCGTGGTCCCGGGCCCGAGCGTCATGTTCGTGGTGAGCCGGGGCGTGGCTCTCGGCCGCCGGGCCGCCGTGCTCACCGTCGTGGGCAACGCCTGCGGCGCCTACACCCAGGTGCTGCTGGTGGCCGCCGGTCTCGGCGCCCTCGTCCAGCGGTCGATCGCGGTGTACACGGTGGTGAAGCTGGTCGGCGCCGCGTACCTGGTGTACCTCGGGGTGCAGGCGTTCCGGCACCGTCGGCGTCTCCACCTGGCGGCCGGTGAGGCGATGCCGGAACGGTCGAGCCGCCGCCTCCTCCTCGACGGCTACATCGTGGGTGTGGCCAACCCGAAGGTCATCGTGTTCTTCGCCGCCATCCTCACCCAGTTCGTCGACCCCGACGGCGGGCCGGTGCCGCTCCAGATGGCTGCCCTCGGCCTCATCTTCGTCGTGATCGCCCTGATCTCGGACGGAACCTGGGGACTGATGGCCGGCACCGCCCGAGGCTGGCTGGCCCGGTCGCCCCGTCGGCTGTCGGTCATCGGCGGCACGGGTGGGCTGGTGACGGTCGGCCTGGGCGTTCGCCTGGCGGTGTCGGGACGGGCCGACTGAGAGGGGCGCCGTCGTGCTCTGGATGGTCGACGGCAACAACGTGATGGGGGCGGGCGCCGACGGGTGGTGGAACGACCCGGTGGGCGCCGCGGCCCGCCTCACCCAGTCCATCGCCGAGTGGGCCCGGACCCACGACGACCCGGTGACCGTCGTGTTCGACGGCCGCCCCCAGCCGCAGCTCGCCGAGCTGGCGGGCGGGAACCTCACCGTCGACTTCGCCCGCCGGGCGGGCCGCGATGCGGCCGACGACCGCATCGTCGAGCTGGTCGAGGAGCTCTACGCCACCGAGCCCGAGCTCACCACCGTCACCTCCGACAGGGGCCTCGTGGCGCGGCTGCCGCCGGGCGTCACGGTCGAGGGGGCGGGGCGGTTCCGCACCCGGATCGGTCTCGGGCGGCCTACTCCTCGACGAGGAGGATGAGCGTGCCGTGCATCGAGCGAGGGTGCACGAAGGCCACCTGCGTGCCGCGGCTGCCGGGGCGGGGCTCCTCGTCGACCAGCTCGTGGCCCTGGGCCGCCAGCACCTCGAGCACGGCGGCGACGTCGTCGACCCGGAAGCCGACGTGGTGGATCCCCTCACCCCGCTCGTCGAGGAAGGCCGACAGCTCGGAGTCGTCGTGGGTCGGGGCGAGGAGCTGGATGTAGCTCTCGGCCACCTTGAGCATGGCCACCTCGACGCCCTCGTCGACCAGATCCTCGCGGTCCTCGACGACCGCGCCGAACGCCTCGCGGTAGGTGTCGAGGGCGGCGGGCAGGTCGCGGACGGCGATGCCGATGTGGTCGATCTCGGTGAGGACGGGCACCTCCTCGCCGGCCTGGGCGACCGCTCTCTCCTCGTCGGACTCGTTGGGATCGCGCGCCTGCAGCGGGCTCACGAGCCGGCCTCGGTGCTGGGGTCGTCGTCGGAGGACGGCTTCTTGACCACGAACACGATCACGGCCACGACAACCGCGGCGATGGCCAGGACGGCCAGCACGGCGATGAGGATGACGCTGCCGGTCTCGTCGTCGGGCGCCTCGTCGATGCCGTCGGGGCCGGGCACCGCGACCCCCTCCTCGTTCGTCGGGGTCGTGGGGCCGGCGTCGGTCGTGGTGGTCTCGGCCGCGGTGGTGGTGGTCGAGGCCTCGCCGGTGGTGGTGGTCTCCTCGGCCGCCGGTGCGGTCGTCTCGACCGTCGTGGCGGGCTCGACCGACGTGACCCGGATCGTGGCTCCCTCCGGTGCGGGCACGGTGACCTGGTAGTCGCCCTCCTCGGCACCCGGCTCCATGGGCACGGGCGTGCCGTCGTCGACCACCACGGTCACGGTGGCGTCGGGGACGCCGTGGCCGTCCTCGACGTAGGTCAGGCGGGCCACGACGGTGACGGCATCGCCCGCGCGGGTGATCGAGCTGACCTCGACCTGGCCCTCGCCCCCGTGGGCGCCGGCCGGGCCGGCGGCGAGGAGGAGCACGACGGCCAGCCCCAGGAGGGCGGCCAGGGCACGGGTGGGCTTCATCGGATGGGCACCTCGAAGGAGAACTGGGCGGAGGTCGACAGTGTCACGGTCGTCACCCGGACGGTCCAGGTTCCCGGGGTCGGGAAGGACGCGCCGTAGACGCTGGCGTGATCGGGGCTGATGGGGGTCACGCCGTCGAGCGTGCGCTCGGGGATGCCGTCGCGAGACACCTTGACCTCGAGGGCGTCGAAGCGGACGGGCTGGCCGGCGGCGTCGGTCAGGTAGACGTGGAGGGTGTTGTCGCCGGCCTGGGCCGGCTCGACCTCGAGCCGCATGCTCAGGTCGCCCTTCGTGCGCACGTCGGCGTAGGGCTGCGCCAGCGTGTCGCGGCCCGGCGGCTGGTTGACCAGCCCGGCGGTCACCGCCAGCACGAGGGCACCCACCACGACCTCCACGCGCACCAGCTGGAGGAGCCGCCGGCGCGCCCCGTGCGCCGGCCGGGGAGCCTCGTCGCCGGGCGACGTCACCACCCGGCCCAGCAGCGGGACGAGGCGGGCGCGGTTGATCCAGCCCAGCGCCACGAGGAGGGCGAAGCCAATGGCCTTCAGCACCACCAGCTGGCCCGACGCCGTCTCGGTGACGGCGTCGATCGAGCCGAGCAGCAGCCACGCCGACGCCGTGCCGGTCACGGCCACGACGCCGGCGGCGATCAGGGCGGAATTGGAGACGAGCCGGACGGCCCGGTCGGGGTCGGCGAGGGCGGGGCCGGCGACCACGAGGGCGACGAGCAGCCCCAGCCACACCGAGGCGGCCAGCAGGTGGAGGGCGTCGGCCGGGACGGCGAGGGCGCGGGGATCGGCCGTCCAGGGGTGACCGGCGACGGGGGCCAGGAGCCCGGCCGCGGCGACCACGACGCCGGTGCCGACGAGGACGCCCGGGAGGCGGCGGGCCCGCCCGGCCCCGCCGACCAGCGTGGCCCCGACGAGCACCGCGGCCCGCAGCAGGGCGACGGCGACCGGGCGGCTGTCACCGGCGACCTCGGAGACGAGGGACAGGGCGCCGCCGAGCGAGCGGCCCGTCGTCGTGGCCGTCTGGGCCAGCACGGCCGCGGTGGTGCCGAGCGCGCTGGCGGCGGCCCCGCCCACGACGAGCGATCCGAGGCGGCCCAGGGCGACGCCGGTCGGGCG
>DASVEC010000105.1:0-20349 GCA_036380755.1 Iamia sp.
TCACGACCCGCTCGACCACCGCCTCGCGCCGGTCGCCGGCCCGCACACCGAGGTGGGTGACGGCGGCGAGCGCACCGAGCGGGATGTCGGCGGTGGCCGACGTGGCGATGACGCGCAGGACGACCGCGCCGGCCGAGGCCCGCCGGCCCATGATCTCGGTGGCCAGGCGGGTCTTGCCCACCCCGATGGGCCCGCTGACCAGCACGCCCCGGCCGTCGGGGGCGTCGAGGACGGCGGTGATGGCGGCCAGCTCGGGGCCCCGGCCGACGAGCGGCGGGGCGGCGAGGGTGACGGGGCGAGCGGGGTCGTCGGGCATCGGCCTACACCAGGAGGGATCGCAGCTGGGCCGTGCCGATCGGGTGGGCGCCGCGCTGGCGGGCGCCGGCGCGGACCCGCTGGTCGTCGGAGGCGACGACGACGGGGCGATCGCCGGGCAGGGCGTCGACCAGGTCGAGGATGACGTCGTCGGCCTCGACGCCGGCGGGAGTGAAGCGGACGTCGACGCGGCGCGACGTCGAGCGCTTCCACGCCTCCTCGACCCCGTCGAACACCACCGTGGCCTGCACCCCGACCCGGGCCTCGAGCTGGTCGAGGGCGTCGACCAGCCGGCGCCGCTGCTCCGGCAGGTCGCGGTCGGGCCAGGTCGCCATGGTGGCGTTGTAGCCGTCGACCAGCAGGGCGCAGCCCGGCAGCCGGACCAGGTGGGCGGCGGCCTCGGGCGAGTCGTCGTGGACGCCGCCGGGCAGCGGCGGCCGCCGGCGCCGGGGACGACGGCTCCGCTCCGGGTGGCGGGGCCGGGGCGGGGTGGCGGCCGGGCGGGGCTCGGCCGGCGGTCGCAGGCTGGAGGCGAGGGCGTCGAGCGCCCGGGCCAGCTCGGCGGCGGCACCGGCCGCCGTCTCGACCGCATCGGCGGCCTCCGTGTTCTGTGAACCGGTGATCGGATCGGACGGCTTCCCGTCCGATCTGATCACCGGTTCGGCTGGGGCTGGGGTCTGGGCGTCGGCGCGGGCTTGGTCCAGCTCGGCGCGGACCGTGCGGAGGTCGTCGTGGGCGCGCTGGTGGAGGGTCTCGAGATCCTTGAGCTGGCGGATGGCGGCGGCGCGCTCGTCAGCCAGGGTCTCGGCCCGGACCTCGGCCTCGGTGAGCTGCGTGCGCAGGTCGGCCAGCTCGGCCAGCTCGGCCTGGGCGCGGTCGAGGTCGGCGCGGAGGCGGTCCCGCTCGTCCTCGGCCCGGCGCCGGGCCCGACGCTCGCGGTCGAGGGCGCGGCGGGCGTCGGCATCGGCGTCGGCCTCGATCCGCCGGCGGACCAGGGCGTCGAGCGCGTCCTCCCATCCCTCGGGGCGGGTGAGCCAGAGCTGGCCGGCCTCGTCGAGGTCCTCGACGGCGACGGCCTCGGCCACCAGGGCCCGGAAGGCGTCGTCGTCGCCGGCGCGGTCGGCGGCGGCGCGGGCCCGAGCGCCGATCCGGGTCAGGGACAGGACGGGCCGCAGCGGAGCCGGGACCGGGCCCCGGCCCTCGGCCTCGACCCGCCGGCCCACGGCGATGGCGACGTCGAGGACCTCGCGGAGGAGGTCGGTGCGGGCGGTGCGTGGCGGGGACCCCATCGGACGTCGGCCCCGATCACCTAGTGCTCGGTGAGCGCCTCGACCGCTCCGCTCGGGCCGCACCAGCCGCACTCGACCGCCTCGACGGCCTCGGTCAGCACCTCGGTGCTCTCGACCGTGAGCTCGCCGCCCACCGTGTAGTGGTGGAACGACCGGGTGCGCCGGGTCGCGGTGACGTCGAAGCGGGTGAGGTTGCCGCAGGTGGTGCAGCGGTACCTCGTCGCGGTGGGGGAGGACGTGCCGGTCACGCCGGGCATCGTACCGACCGTTGACGCGCGAACACCTGTACCCGTACGTTTGTTCGCGTGCAGATGAGCCTCGACGACCTCGGCACGCCGCTGCACCAGGTCACGTTCTGCGTGATCGACATCGAGACCACGGGTGGGGTGGCGGCCGACGGCGGCATCACCGAGATCGGCGCGGTGAGGCTCCGGGGCGGCGAGGAGCTGGGCCGCTTCCAGACCCTGGTGAACCCGGGCCTGCCCATCCCGCCCCAGATCATCGTGCTCACCGGCATCACCGAGTCCATGGTGGCGCCCGCCCCCCGGGTCGGGCCGGTGCTCTCGTCGCTGCTGGAGTTCGTGGGCGACGCCGTGATCGTCGGGCACAACGTCCGCTACGACCTGGGCTTCCTCAACGCCGCCCTCGAGGCCCACGGCCACCCGCGCTTCACCAACCCGTGGGTCGACACCTGCGCCCTCGCCCGCCGCCTCGTGCGCGACGAGGTGCCCAACTGCCGCCTCGGCACCCTGGCCCGGGTCTTCCGGCTCCCCCACCGGCCCACCCACCGGGCGCTCGACGACGCCCTCGCCACCGGTCACCTCCTGCACGCCCTGCTCGAGCGGGCCGCCGGCCTGGGCGTGCTCGGCCTCGACGACCTGCTCGGCCTGCCCACCATGGCCCGCCACCCCCAGGCGGCGAAGCTGAAGATGACCCAGGGCCTCCCCCGGGCCCCGGGCGTCTACCGCTTCCGCGACCGCGGCGGGCGGGTGCTCTACGTCGGCAAGGCCACCGACCTGCGGTCGCGGGTGCGGTCGTACTTCTCCAGCGACGACCGGCGGAAGATCGGCCAGCTCCTGCGCGAGGCCGAGGCCGTCGACACCGTGGTGTGCTCCAGCACCCTGGAGGCCGCCGTGCTCGAGCTGCGGCTCATCCGCAGCCTCGACCCCCGGTTCAACCGCCAGGGGCGGGCCCGGGGCAAGCCCACCTGGGTGCGGCTCACGTCCGACCGCTACCCGCGGCTGTCGGTGGTGAAGGCGGTGCGGGGCGACCCGGCCGACCACCTCGGCCCCTTCCCCGACCACCGGTCGGCGGCACGGGTCGTGGAGGCGATCCAGACGGCGCTCCCGATCCGGCGCTGCACCGGTGCGGCGGGGCGGCGGGCGGCTCCCTGCGCCGCCGCCCAGCTGGGCCGGGCGCTGTGCCCGTGCGCCGGCGACCTCGACGAGGCCACCTACGCCCGGGTCGTGGCCGCCGTCCGGGCCGGCTGGGGCAGCCGCCCCGACCTCGTGCTCTCACCGCTCGCCGAGCGGATGGACGCCCTGGCCGCGGCCGAGCGCTTCGAGGAGGCCGCCGACGTGCGCGAGCGGGCCCGGGCGGTGGTGACGATCCTCCGCCGGCGTCGGCGCATCGACGCCCTCCGGGCCTCCGGTCGCACCGAGCTGGCCCTGCCCGGCGGGGCCGGGGCGCTGCTCGAGGGCGGCCTCCTCACCTCGGCGTGGGGGCGCGACGGCCAGGTCCGCAGCCTCGACATCGTGGCCGGGGCGCCGCCGCCCGATCCCGACGTCGACCCCGAGGGGGCCGACGCCGAGCGGATGTGCGTGGCCGCCTGGCTCGACCGGTCCCTCGGCGGCACCACCATCGCCAGCAGCACGGGCGGGCTGGCCTCGCGGTGGCCCCCGCTCCCCGAGATGCGCCCCTCCCGCCGAACCGGTGATCAGATCCGGCGGCCTCCCGCCCGATCTGATCACCGGTTCGAGGAGGGGGGACGGCGATCGGCCGCTCTGTCGGGTGCCGGGGGGCGCCGATAGCCTGCGCCCATGGCCGAGCTCCTCATCGCCCTCCTGGTGGTGATGCTGTTCAGCGCCCTGCTGGCGATGCTGGCCCTGGTGCTCGGGGCCCGGGCCCTGCGCAAGCGCAACCGGGTCAGCCCCGAGGTCGCCACCACCGCCCCAACCGCCTGGCTCGGTGCCCCCGGGGCCGGAGCCCGCCTCCACCGCCGGCTGCGCACCGCCGTGGCCGTCGCCCGGGCGGCGTGCGCCACGGCCCCCACCGCCCCGCACCTGGCCGACCTCACCGCCGAGATGGAGCGCGAGGCCGTCGCCCTCGACACCCACCTGGTGATCGCCTCCCGGGTCAAGGGCAAGCAGGGCCGGCCGCAGATGGCGGCGCTGGCCCAGCAGGTGCGCCAGGTCGAGCGGCTGGCGTCGCAGGTGTCGCTCCTGGCGGCCCAGTCCCAGGCCCCGCTGATCGGCCGGGGCGAGGCGTCGGCCCTCGACGACCTCTCCCGCCAGCTCGAGATGCTCGAGCAGGCCCGCCACGAGGTGGCCGAGGTCGAGACGGCGGCCGGCGTCGAGCGGGTGAGCCCGTACGCCGACCCCACCCGGGCCACCCCCGACCTGCGCAAGGCCCCGCCCGGCCGGGCCATGCCCGGGGCCTGACCGGGTCGGGCGCGGGAACCGGGGGGAGGCGGTGGACGTCGGAGACGCCGTGCTCGCCCACCGTCGCGCCCTCGGCGCCGTCCTGCTGGCCGTCGCCGTCGCCCTCGCCGGGTGCGGCCGGGACGAGGCTCCGCCCGAGGACGTCTCCGGCGAGCCGTCGGCCGACCCGGGTCCCGCCGTCGAGTGGTCGACCGAGGAGATCGAGGTGGGGCTCAACCCCGACTCGGAGATCCTGGCCGGGGCCGACGGCGACACGATGGTCCTCGTCTCGACCGACGAGGACGGCGCCGTCACGGGCCACGTGGCCCACGGGGACGGTGCCTTCGAGAGCGGTCCGCCGACCGAGACCGGGGCCGTCTTCCTGACCCTGGGCGGGCTGGCCCGGACCGGCGACGGCTGGGTCGCCATGGGGTCGGGCGGGATCGAGGGGACCCCGCCCCTCGAGCACATCGCCTTCGACGTCTTCGTGCTCACCTCGCCCGACGGGCTGGAGTGGACCGTGCAGGAGACGACCGGGCTCGACCAGCCGGCCGACGTCTCCGAGGTCGTCGCCACCGACGACGGCCTGGTCGCGGTCGGCGCCCTCCGCACCGGCTCCGAGCCGGCGATGGGCGGCTTCCGCCCCGTCGCCTGGCACAGCTCCGACGGGACGGAGTGGACCCAGGTCGACCTCCCCGCCCCCGAGGGCGATGGCAGCGTCCACGACGTCGTGGCCACCGACGACGGGCTCGTCGCCACCGGCGGCGACGGGCTGCTGTGGGCGGGGGCCGCCGACGGGACCTGGGAGGCGATCACGCCCGAGGGCCTGCCTGCCGCCGTCACGATGTCCGAGCTGGCCGTCGTCGGCGACGACGTCCTCGCCAGCGGGCACGACAGCACCGCCGAGGACCCACATTCCGCGGCCACGACCTTCGCCCGCTCGGCCGACGGCGGTCGCACCTGGACCCCGGTGGCCGAGCCGCCGGCCGGTGAGCAGGGCGAGGGCTGGGCCCCGCCCCTCCGCGTCGGTGCCGGCCGGGTCTTCACCCTGCTCACGTCGTACATCGACCCCGGTGCCAACCCGGAGCTCTGCTACGCCGACATCGAGCTGTGCCGGGGTGGGAGCGAGAACGTCCTCTACGCCAGCGACGACGACGGGGAGTCGTGGGGCCGCGTCGACCTGGCGGACCTCGGGGACGAGGACACCCGGGTCGACAGCGTGCTCGCCAGCGACGACCGCATCGTCCTGCTCTCCACCGGCGAGGACACCATCTGGCTGTGGTCGGCGCCGGCGAGCTCGACCCTCCCCGTCGAGGACGAGCCCGTCCTGCCCGAGGCCGACGTGCGGTTCCTGGAAGAGGGCGAGGAGCCCGAGGTCGGAGTGGAGTACGCCGTTCCGCTCTACACGCATTGCGGGATCGACTGGCTCTACCTCGGCGGGGAGCCGTGGGAGCGCACCGACGACGGGCCCGAGAACACCGGGTCGAACGGCGACGTCTACGGCTTCGCCACGCTGGTCGACGAGGACACCGTCGAGTACTCGCTCGCCGACGGCAAGGTCATCGCGACCTACGGGCCGCCGACCCGCGAGCCCGAGATGTGCATGTAGCCGCGCCGGCTACAGGCCCTCGGTCCGGGCGGCCACCGAGGTGGCGACGAGCCGCTCCAGGGCGTGGGCGGCGGCACCGGAATCGAGCGACTCCAGGGCCATGGCGATGCCGGCGTCGTAGTCGGCGGCCCGGCCCGACGCCACCAGCCCGGCGGCGGCGTTGAGGACGACGATGTCGCGGTGCGGGCCCCGGTCGCCGGCCAGCACGGCGTGGGCCAGACGGGCGTTGGTGGCCGGATCGCCGCCCCGCAGGTCCTCGAGCCGGGCGGGGCCGAGGTCGTAGGCCAGCGGATCGACGGTGAGGGGCCGGACCTCGCCGTCGACCACCTCGATCACGTTCGAGGTGGTGGTGATGGTGATCTCGTCGAGGCCGTCGCCACCGTGGACCACGAAGGCCCGGACGGCGCCGTGCTGCAGGAGGACCTCGGCCATGCGCTCGGCCATCGTCGGGTCGCCGACGCCGACGACGTAGCGCCGGACCCGGGCCGGGTTGGCCAGCGGCCCGAGGATGTTGAACACGGTCGGGACGCCGAGCTCCCGGCGGGTCGGGCCGGCGTGGCGCATCGACGCGTGGTAGCGGGGGGCGAAGCAGAAGCCGATGCCGGCCTCGGCGACACAGCGGGCGACGCCCTCGGGGCCGAGGTCGATGACGACCCCCAGCGCCTCGAGCAGGTCGGCCGATCCGCACGACGACGACGCCGCCCGGTTGCCGTGCTTGCAGACCTGGCCCCCCGATCCGGCCACGACGATGGCGGCGAGGGTGGACACGTTGATCGAGTGGCTGCCGTCGCCGCCCGTGCCCACGATGTCGATCACGCCGTCGAGGGTCGGCAGCACCACCGTCTCCGAGGCGGCCAGCATGGCGTCGAGCATCCCGCCCATCTCGCCGGTGGTCTCCCCCTTCATCCGGAGGGCGACGATGAACCCGGCCACCTGGGACGGCGTGGCGTCGCCGGCGAGGATCTCGGCCATGGCCGCCCGGGCCTCGACGGGCGTGAGGTCCCGGCGCTTGGTGAGGGCGCCGAGCACGCCGGGCCAGCCCCCGACCTCGGCGAGCGGCGGCGTGGCAGGTGCGGTCGGGGCGTCGGCCATGGCCGCAACCTAGACGTACGCTCCGGGCGTGGTGACCCCGGTTCGGCCCCGTCTGATCGCCGTCTGCGGGGTGCCGGGGGCGGGCAAGACCACGCTCGCCCGGGCCCTCGGTCGTGCCCTCCACCTGCCCGTCGTGGTGCGGGACGACCTCAAGACGGGCATCGCCCACACGTGGTCGACGGCCGACTGGTCCGATCCCACCGTGCGCCGGAAGCTCGGGGGCAAGGCCTTCGCCGACTTCCACGGCCTGCTCCACGCCTACCTCGACACCACCAGCGCGCTCGTGGCCGAGGCGGCGTGGCACTGGGAGATGGCCCGGGAGGAGATGCTGCCGGTCTTCCACCGGTCGCTGACGACGCTGGTGCACGTCGAGATCGACCCCGCCGTCGCGGCTGCCCGCTACCGGGACCGGTTCGAGGCCGGCGAGCGCCACTCCTCCCACCTCGACGGCGCCTTCGCCGCCCGGATGGACGGACCCGACTACGACTGGCACCGCTACCTCCCGCCGGCCGACCTCCCGTGCCGCCAGGTCGCGGTCGACGGTCGCCTGCCGCCCGACGAGCTCCTCACCGCCACCCTCGCCGCCCTCGTCCCTCCGTCATGACACCGGCGCTCTTCCACGTCAGCCACGAGGGACCCTTCACGGTCCTCGACCCCCGGCCCTCGCCGTCGGGGACGCCCCACGAGGGCCGCCCGCTCGTGTGGGCGGTGGACGAGGCCCACCTGCCGCAGTACCTCCTCCCCCGCGACTGCCCCCGGGTGTGCTGGCCGGACGGCGCCCGGCGCGTCGTGGCCATCGAGGAGGGGTGGGTCGAGCGTCTCGACGAGCAGCCCCTCCTCGTCCACCGGCTGGCCCCGGACGGGTTCCGGGTCCTCGACCCGATCGCCGGCTACTGGGTGAGCGAGGCGGCCACGCCCGTCGTCGACGTCGCCGTGGTGGACGACTGCCGCGCCGCCATCGCCGCCCGGGGCGCCGAGCTGCGGGTGGTGGACGACCTCTGGCCCCACGTCGACCGGGTGGTGGCCGGTGACGGCGACTTCAGCTGCATCCGCCTGCGCGAGGCGCGACCCCGGCGGGCCCTCGTCCCGCCGCCGGCGGAGCTGCGGACCGAGCGGCTGGTGCTGCGCCGGTGGCACGAGGCGGACCGCGAGCCGTTCGCCGCCCTCAACGCCGACCCGGACGTGATGAGGAACTTCCCGGCCCCGCTCACCCGCGAGCAGAGCGACGACTTCGTCGACCGGATCGAGGCGTGCTTCGACGAGCGCGGCTTCGGGCTGTGGGCCGTCGATGCAGGAGACCGCGGGTTCGTCGGCTTCGTCGGGCTCTGGTGGGCCGCCTTCGCCTCGCCCGCCACCCCGGCGCTCGAGGTGGGCTGGCGGCTGGCGTCGTCGACGTGGGGCCGGGGCTACGCCCCCGAGGCGGCCCGGGCGGCCGTGGCCGACGGTCTCGCCCGCCTGGACGTGCCCGAGATCGTCTCGTTCACCTGGGAGGGCAACACCGCCTCACGGCGGGTCATGGAGAAGATCGGCCTGACCCACGACCCGGCCGCCGACTTCCTCCACCCCAACCTGCCCGACGGCCACCGCCTCCGCCCCCACGTCCTCTACCGACTCCCCCGCCCCGAGGCGCAAGGGCGCTAACACCCCGTCGCCGCCGCCATCACCAGGCAGGCCTGGGCCATGCGGGCGTCGGACAGGCGCGTCACGCGCCGACGGAAGTGGGATCGCGGGATCGTCTGGATGTTGTCGAAGCTCACGACGCAATCGGACGGCATTCCATCCCTTTCGCTGGTGAGGGCGAGCTCGGACACGAGCCCTCGGACCGCCCTGGTCATGTGGGCGACCATGACGGACCCGATCCGGTCGGCCACTGGGTCTCGTGTCAGCACGAGGACCGGACGATCACCACCACCCGGCACCTTGGCGAACCACACCTCACCCCGTTGCATCGTGCCAGTCCGACCAGTCCTCCTCGGGCCCCCAGTCGGCGACCGTCCCGAAGGCCTCGACGACGCGTTCGAGATCGGGGTCGTCCTCCCAGTTCGCAGCCTCCCGCTCGGCCGCGAGGCCGTTGATGCGCCTACGGACCGCATCCCGCAGCAGCTCTGAGCGATCGACACCCAGCTCGTCGGCCCACCGCTGGACCCGCGCCGCCTCCTCGTCGTCTATGCGGAAGCTCAGCATCGTCATACATCAAGGCTATCTGTATGACAGGCCCTATCGCAACGGGAGCTTGAGCTCGACTTCGCGGATGTCGGGGCTGGGCTCGTAGGGGCGCTCGGCGCCGGTGGGCTCGAAGCCGAGCGACTCGTGGAAGGCCCGGGCGTGGGCGTTGCGCTCGACCAGCCACTGCCGGACCTCGACGGCGCCGCCCTCGTAGGCCCAGTCCCGCACCGTCTCGACCAGGACGTCGGCGACGCCGGACCGGCGATGACCGGGGGTCGACCACAGCGAGGTCATGGTGACGGCCCCGTCGTCGGTGCGGAAGGCGCTGATCATCCCGGCCGTGTCCCCCTCGACCTCGGCGAACCAGGTGGCCTGGTCGTCGGCGGCGGCGTGGACCTGGGCCACCCGGTCCCAGGCCTCGGGGGCGCGGTCGCGGGCGTCGGCCAGCCGGGTGGTGAAGTCGCCGGGGCTCTCGGCGATGGCGTCCAGGCGGACCTGGCGGAGCAGGCCACCCTCGTCGGCCTGGATGCGGCGGACCACCGGTCCGGGCGCGGCGGGGTCGGGCTCAGGCCGACCGGCGTCGCTGCCGGATGATCCGTCGCCTCTCTCGCTCCGTGCATCCACCCCAGATACCTTCCTTCTCCCGAACCCCCAGAGCATGCTCCAAGCAGAGGTCGGCCACTGGGCACTGGGCGCACACCGCCTTGGCGTCGAGGCACTCGTCCGCGTCGTCGCTCGGGTAGAAGATCGTGGGGTCGAGCCCCTTGCAGGCGGCCTGGCCCTTCCACGGCGGGGTGGTGGTCGTCAGATCGGTCACGGGTGGTTCGCTCGCTTCGCCCCGACCCGGGGGCAGACGGTGCAAGTTCGGGTCAGAAGGGGTCGAGCATCGCGTCTGACCGTGCGCCTGTCCAGACCGATGTTCGGCTGTTCACACTCCCGACAAGAAGCGGCCCGAACGGGGGCGGACGGGAACGGGAGTCCTGGTCAGCCTGACTACCCTGCTTTGCCGCCCGGGAGGGTGGGAATCTCGGCCACGGCCTCGGGGATCGGCGTCGGCCCCCCGACGACCTCGACGATGTGGCCGATGCTGCCCGGTTCGGCGAGGACGTCGGCCACCACCGCGGCCACGTCGGACCGGGGGATCCGGCCCGGCGGGACGTGGCGGCCGATGGTGATGTGGCCGGTGCCCTCGTCGTCGGTGAGCCCACCCGGACGCACGACGGTGACCTCCAGCCCCGAGGCCAGGGCGATCCGATCGGCCTCGGCCTTGGCCCGCAGGTAGACGCTGAAGACCTCGTCGTCGGTGGGCGGGTCGTCGGTGCCCATGGCGCTGACCACCACGAGCCGCCCCACCCCGGCCCGCTCGGCCGCGGCCACGGTGCGCGTGACGCCGTCGCGGTCGACGGTGTGCTTGCGCGCCGCCCCGCTGCCGGGCCCGGCGCCGGCGGCGAACACGACCGCGTCGGCGCCGGCCAGGGCCGTCTCGAGGTCCGCCGAGCCGTCCTCCAGATCGCTGACCACGGCCTCGGCCCCGTCGGCCTCGACGTCGGCGACGTGGTCCGGGTTGCGGACGATGGCCCGGACCCGGTGCTCCCGGGCGACGAGCAGGCGGGTGAGGTGCCGGGCGACCTGCCCGTGCCCTCCGACGATGGCGACCAACATGCCGTCCACCGTAGGAGGGGCATCCTCGACCTGCTCCTCCGCCTCGATCCAGCGGAAGCCGGCCCGGTCGCCGTGGAGGCGCAGGAGGTGACCGGCCACGGCCGCGCCGTCCGGGTCGAGCAGGGTCGTGTCGTCGTCCGAGAAGGTGGTGCGCTCGCGGTCCCAGCCCGGGCCGGGGACCCAGGCGCCGTGGAGCCAGGGGAAGTCGCCGTCGTCGACGTCGACCCAGCCCACGACCACGTCGCCCACCCGCAGCTCCCAGCGCCCGTCCACGGGCCCGACGGTAGGGTCCGCGACGTGGCCGGGATCGACCTCTTCCTGGACGAGGTCGCGGCCGCCGGCCCGCCCGAGCTCCAGTTCGCCGACGGGGGCCACCGGCTCGACCTGACCTGGGGGCACCCGGACCCGACGCTGCTGCCGGTCGACGAGCTGCAGACGGCGGTCGACGCGGTGCTCTCGGACCGGGGCTGGCGGGCGCTGTCCTACGGGATCTCGGAGGGCTCGGGCCGACTGCGCCACGCCCTGGCCCGGAGGCTGGGCACCACACCCGAGGAGCTGGTCGTCACCTACGGGTCCTCGGGCGCCCTCGACCTCGTGCTCGGGGTCCGGGGCCGTCCCGGCGACGTCGTGCTCGTCGAGCAGCCGACCTACTTCCTGGCCCTGCCGATCATCACCGACCGGGGCCTGGACGCCGTCGGCCTCCCGCCCGGCGGCCACCTGCCCACGGCGGTGGCCGAGGCGGTCGGCCGCCTGCGGACCGACGGGCACCGGGGCCGCACGTTCCTCTACGTCTGCCCGACCCACGCCAACCCGACGGGCCGGACGCTGTCCGAGGACGACCGCCGGGCGCTGGTGGCCACCGCCCGGGACCACGACGTCACCATCGTCGAGGACGACGTCTACTCCGAGCTGGGCACCGAGGCCGTCTCGCCGCTGTGGAGCCTCGACCCCGAGCGGGTGGTCCGCCTCGGGTCCTTCTCCAAGACCCTCGCCCCCGGCCTCCGGCTCGGCTTCGCCCGGACAGCGCCGGAGACGGCCGCCGAGCTGGCGGCGTGCGGGGTGCTCGACTCCGGCGGCGGGGCCAACCCGCTGGTCGCCGCGGTCGTGGCCGAGCTGATCGAATCGGGCGCCTACGACCGGATCGTCGGCCGGCTGGGCGCGACCTACCGCGAGCGGATGGGCGCTCTGCTGGCCGGCATCGATGACGCCCACCTCCCGGCGGGCCGGCCCACCGGCGGCTACTTCGCCTGGATCACGGCATCCGCCGGCGACGTCGTGGCCCGCGCCGCCGACGAGGGGGTGGTGGTCGCACCGGCCCGGGCGTTCCTCGTCGACGCCGTGGCGCCCCGATCGGCCCGGATCTCGTGCTGCCTCCTCGACGTCGAGGACCTGGCCGAGGCGTCGACTCGCCTAGGTCGGATCCTGGGTTCGGGCCGCTCTGGGGACCGGCCGTAGGCTCGCTGGCATGCACCAGCACGTCGACGAGGAGCTCAGCGCGTGATCGGGCCGGGGTGGTTCGACCGGGCCGACGCCCTGCGCCGGATGGAGGCCGACGGGGTCGACGTCCTCGTGGTCGGCGGGGGCATCACCGGCGCCGGCAGCGCCCTCGACGCCGCGTCGCGCGGGCTGCGGGTCGGGCTGGTCGAGCGGGACGACTTCGCCTCGGGCACCTCGTCGAAGTCGTCCAAGCTGGTCCACGGTGGCCTGCGCTACCTCCAGCAGGGCGAGATCCGGCTGGTCTACGAGGCGCTGCACGAGCGCCAGCGGCTGCTCCGCAACGCGCCCCACCTGGTGAAGGTGCTGCCCTTCCTGATCCCCATGTTCACCGGGAAGGGCGGGGTCCTGAACCCCAAGCTCTCGCGGGCGCTGGGCTCGGCCATGTGGATGTACGACCTCACCGGCGGGTGGCGGGTCGGCAAGATCCACCAGCGCATCAGCCCCGAGGAGGCCGTCGCCCACATGCCCACGCTGCGGGCCGATCGCCTGGCGGCGTCGTACCTCTACTACGACGCCCAGGCCGACGATGCCCGCCTCACCCTGACGCTGGCCCGCACGGCGGCGATCGACCACGGCGCCGCCATCGCCAACGGCACCGCGCTGGTCGGGCTGGAGAAGGACGCGGAGGGGAGGGTCGTCGCCGCCCGGGTCTCGGCCGACGGCCGCGAGCTGCGCATCGCCTGCCGGGCCGTCGTCAACGCCGGCGGCGTCTGGGCCGACGACGTGCGGGCCCTCGACGAGGGCACCCACCCCGACTCGATCCGCCCGGCCAAGGGCGTCCACATCACCGTGCCGTGGAAGCTGGTCCAGAACGACATCGCCGCCGTGGTGCCGGTGCCGGGCGACAAGCGCTCGGTGTTCGTCGTGCCGTGGGGCGACCTGACCTACGTCGGCACCACCGACACCGACTACACGGGACACGTCGACGATCCGCAGTGCACGGCCGAGGACATCGGCTACCTGCTCAAGGCCATCAACGGTGCCACCGGTGGCTCGATCACCGAGGCCGACGTGGTCGGCACCTGGGCCGGTCTCCGGCCCCTCGTGAAGTCGGCCAGCTCGGGCCGCACCGCCGACCTGTCCCGCCGCCACAAGGTCGCCCCGTCGCCCTCGGGGGTGGTGTCGATCACCGGCGGCAAGCTCACGACCTACCGGGAGATGGCGGCCGACACCATCGACGCCGTGGTCGAGGGGCTGGGCGACACCGTCCCCCGGCGCGCCAAGCGCAGCCGCACGGGCAAGCTCCGGCTGCGGGGCGCCGACGGCTACGACGCCCTGCTGGTCGGGGCCGACGAGCGGACCGACCACCTGGCCCACCGCTACGGCGGCGAGGCCCGCACCGTCCTGGCCCTGGTCGACCGTGATCCCACCCTGGGCGAGCCGCTGGTCGAGGGTCTCCCCTACCTGCGGGCCGAGGCCGTCTACGCCGCCCGCCACGAGATGGCCCGCACCGTCGACGACGTCCTGAGCCGGCGCACCCGGGCCCGGCTGCTCGCCCGCGATGCCTCCGGAGTCGCCGCCGAGGACGTGGGCCGGCTGATCCAGCCCGAGCTGGGGCTCACCGACGACGAGGTGGCGGCCCAGGTGGCCGACTACCGGGCCCAGCTGGCCCACGAGCGCGAGGCCAACAGGGCCCCGACCGACGGCGACGTGACCCGGGTGGCCACCGATCCGGTGCCCGAGGTCGACTCCCCCCGCCTCACCGAGGAGACCCGGCTGGCGTAGCCCGGGCCGACCGCTAGTCGGTCAGCGTCGACCAGAGGTACCAGCGGCCGCCGATCGAGGTCAGCTCGGCCTCGAACCCGTCGACCTCCAGGCCGCGGTCCGAGCCGTCGGGCACGTAGGCGATGCCCTCGTCGCGGAACAGCCCGCCGTCGGTGCCGAAGACCACCGCCTCGCCCTGCTGGCGCACCCACGACACGTCGTAGGTCCCCAGCCGGCGCGGACCACCCATGTCACGCTCCTCCGCGGCCGCCAGGCCGGGCTCGGCCTCGGCGACGACCGCGGCGAACTCGGCGCGGCTGTCGGCCCACCGCATCGAGAAGGGGACGCGGAACCATACGAGGGCGACCGTCAGGACGACCGCCGCCATGGCGCCCACGATCCACCGCATCGGCACCGTCGGACGGTCGCGGAAGACGTCGACGATCGCCAGCACGACGCCGGCCGACCAGACCAGCCCGGCGGCGGCGAGGAACAACCCGCCCATGAGGTACCACCCGATGTCACCGAACGGGGCGCTGGCGGCCCAGAGGACCATGGCGCACCCTGCGAGCGTCACCGCGAGGGCGGCCTTCGGCACCAGGGCACTCGCCGGGGCCACGACCTCGGGCGCGGGCGGCGGCGCCAGGTCCAGTCCGAGATCCACGCCGACGCCATCGGCGGCCCTCCCGACCTCGTGAGGCCCACCCTGCCGCCGCTCGCGACCCCTCGCTAGGGTCCCCGCCGTGACGGACCTCCGCCCCGGCCCAGGATCGCCCACCCCGCCGATCGCCCTGGCCGGCGACCCGGCCGCGGCCACGGCCCGCCTGGGCGGCGCCGTCGACCTGCCCGCCGGGTTCGTCGAGCGGCTGTCCGGCGTCTGCGCCGAGGTCACGACCGATCCCGCCGTCACCGCCGAGGCCAGCCGCGACTGGTGGCCGCTGGCGATGATCTGGGCCACCGGGAACCAGGTGGCGGCCCGCGCCGCGGTGGTCGCCCGGCCGGCCAGCACCGACGAGGTCGCCGCCGTCGTGACCGCCTGCCACGACGCCCGCGTGCCGCTCACCACCGCCGGCGGCCGCAGCGGGGTCTGCGGGGCCTCGGTGCCCGTCTTCGGCGGTGTCGTCCTCGACACCACCGCCCTCACCGGCATCCGGGACGTCGACGACACCTCGCTGGTGGTCGACGTCGCCCCCGGCACCTTCGGCGACCTGTTCGAGGAGGAGCTCCAGGGCACCCACGGCCTCACCGTCGGCCACTGGCCGCAGTCGATGGCCCTGGCCACCGTGGGCGGGTGGGTCGCCTGCCGGGGCGCGGGCCAGTACTCGACCCGCTACGGGAAGATCGAGGACATCGTCCACGGCCTCGACGTCGTGTTGGCCGACGGCCGCCGGATCACCACGGGCGGCCAGCCCCGCCAGGCGGCCGGACCCGACCTCACCCAGCTCTTCGTCGGATCCGAGGGCACGCTCGGCGTCATCACCGGCGTGCGGCTCAGGGCCCACCCCGTGCCCCACCACGTGGCCAAGGCGGCCTACGGCTTCGCCTCGTTCGAGGCCGCCCTCGACGCCATGCGCCGCATCCTCCGCCGGGGCGCCACCCCCGCCGTGCTGCGCCTCTACGACGACATCGAGTCGAACCGCAACCACGGCACCGAGGGCACGCACGACCTGCTGGTGCTCGACGAGGGCGACCCGGGCCTGGTCGAGGCGGGCATGGCCGTGGTCGCCGAGGAGTGCGCCGACGCCGGGCCCATCGACGTCGAACTGGTCGACCACTGGCTGGGCAAGCGCAACGACGTCGCCGCCCTCGAGGCCCTGATCAGCCGGGGCTACGTGGTCGACACCATGGAGGTCACCGGCCGCTGGGCCGACCTCCCCCGCATCTACGAGGCGGCCACCGCCGCCATCCGGGGCGTCGAGGGCACGCTGGTGGCGTCGGCCCACCAGTCGCACAGCTACCTCGACGGCGGCTGTCTCTACTTCACCTTCGCCGCCAACCCCGGGGAGGACTCCTCGCTGGACGACCGATCGGCCTTCTACCGGGCCGCGTGGGACGCCGGCACCCGGGCGGTGCTGGAGGCAGGCGGCTCGCTCAGCCACCACCACGGGGTGGGGCTCAACCGGGCCCGCTTCGTCCGCGACGCCCTCGGGCCGGCGTTCGACGTGCTGGCCGCGGCCAAGACCGCCCTCGACCCGCACGGCATCCTCAACCCGGGCAAGCTCGGCCTCCCCTCGCCCTTCGGCGAGCCCTCGTGGCCGTAGATCTGCCGATCGCCGGGAAGGCGGCGCTCAACGGGCTGGTGTTCGTCGGCCCGGCGGCGGTGGCCGGCGTGCTGCTGGCCGACGACGACGGCGACCTGCGCGGCGGCGCCGCGATCGCCATCGCCATCGTCCAGATCCTCGGCTTCTGCTTCGCCGGCTGGGTCGTGCGCCGGACGGTGCCGACGGCGTCGATGGCCACCTGCGCCGCGGCCGGTCTGGCGTGCGCCGTCATCCTCCAGCTCGTCGGCATCGTCACCACGCTGGTCCGCGGCGAGGATCTCAACCCCCTGACCTGGATCGCCACCGCCCTCGTCGCCGCCCTGGCCGGCAGCGCCGGGGGTCTCCTGGCCCGCGTCGAGCGGGCCCCCTCCCCTCGTCGCTAGGAGCACCATGACCCACGGACGGCTTCTCGTCATCGACGTCGGCACCAGCAGCCTGCGGGCCGCGGTGGTCGACCGGGCCTCGCACGTGGGCCACGTCCACAGCCGGCCGCTGCTCCCCGACTCCCCCGCCCCCGGTCTGGTCGAGTTCGACGGGGCGGTGATGGCCGCGGCGGTGCTGGAGCTGGCCGGCGCGGCCCTGGCCGAGGGCGGCCCGGTCGACGCCGTCGGCATCACGAACCAGCGGGCGTCGACCCTGGTCTGGGACCGGGCCACCGGCGAGCCCGTCGCACCCGGCCTCGGGTGGCAGGACCTGCGCACCATCGGGACCTGTCTGGTGCTGGCGGCCGAGGACATCCGCCTGGCCCCCAACCTGTCGGCCACCAAGGCCCAGGACATCCTCGACCGGGTCGACCCCGACCGCAGCCGCGACCTGTGCGTCGGCACCGTCGACTCCTGGGTCGCCTGGACCCTCTCCGAGGGCGCCCTCCACGTGACCGACCCGACCAACGCCGCCCTGACCGGGCTCCGCACCGTCGATGTCGACGACTGGAACGACCCGCTCCTCGACCGGCTCTCGATCCCCCGGGCCTCCCTGCCGACCGTCGTCGACTCGACCGGCGTCGTCGGCGAGGCCACCGCCCTCGAGGGCGCGCCGCCGATCGCCGGCATCGCCGGTGACCAGCAGGCGTCGCTGGTCGGCCAGGGCTGCTTCGCCCCCGGCCAGGCCAAAGCGACCTTCGGCACCGGCGGGATGCTCGACGTGTGCGTCGACGGGCGCCCCGAGTTCCCGGCCCGGGGACCGCACGGCGGCTTCCCCATCGTCACCATGGGCCGCGGCGGATCGGTGAGCTGGGGCGTCGAGGCCGCCATGCTCTCGGCCGGCACCAACGTCGAGTGGTTGCGCGACGACCTCGGCCTCATCGCCGACGCCGCCGAGTCCCACGAGATCGCCTCGCGGTGCGACGACACCGAGGGCGTCTGGTACGTCCCGGCCCTGCTCGGCCTGGGCGCCCCCAAGTGGGACTACGGCGCCCGGGGCACGCTGCTCGGCATCAGCCGCGGCTCGGGCCGGCCCCAGATCGTCAGGGCCGTGCTCGAGGGCGTGGCCCACCGGGGCGCCGACCTGCTCGAGGCGGCCGAGGCCGACGGCCACTGCACGATCGCCGCCCTGCGCATCGACGGCGGCATGAGCGACAACCCCACGTTCGTCCAGGCCCTGGCCGACGCGACCCAGCGCCCCATCGAGGTCTCGCCCGAGCGGGAGGCCACGACCCTCGGTGCCGCCCACCTGGCCGGGCTCGCCGTCGGGGTCTGGAACGACACCGACGAGCTGGCCGCGCTGTGGGCGCCCCGGGAGGTCGTGTCGCCAGGTGAGCCGCTCGATCGCGAGCGCTGGGCCGAGGCCATCCGGCGGGCCGAGCGGTGGCACCCCGACCTGTCGAACCTCGACTTCTAGGCCAGTCGACCACCGCACTAGAAAGGGCCTTCGTGCTGAACACACCTCTTCCTCGGCCCACGGACCTCGCCGACGCAGATGCGACCCGCCGCGCCTTCCTGAAGAAGGTCGCCATCGGCGGCGCCGCGGCCGCCATCGGCACCCAGGTCCTGCCCCTCCGCGTGCTCGCCCAGGAGGGCGAGGACACCGAGCCCGCCGTCGAGCTCACGCCGGACGAGGAGCGCGTCGGCTTCCTGGCCGGCATCGCCCTCGCCGGCGCCGTCGTCTACCGGGCCGCCACCGGCGACGAGGTCTCCGAGGACGACGACGAGGACGAGGAGTCGACGACGGCCCCGTCGTCGACGACCACCACCCTCCCGCCCATCACCGTGCCGCCGCTGGCCGAGCCGGTCGTCGAGGTCCTGCGGGTCTTCGGCTCGCACCACTCCCAGCAGGCCGTGGCCCTCAACGCCCTGCTCACCACCGCCGTGACGGCACCCAACGGGACCCTCGTCGCCGAGGTCCGCGACGCCCTCGACAGCAGCGCCGACGAGACCGCCGTGCTCACGATCCTCCGGGACCTCGAGGAGCGCATCGCCGCCACCCACCTCCAGGCCATCGCCGACCTGGAGGACGTCAACGACGCCAAGCTCGTCGCCACCGCCCTCCCGGTCGTCAGCCAGCACGCCGTGGTCCTCGGGATGGTGGGCCCGACACCGGCTCCGCTCGAGGAGATCGTCCCCGAGGAGCAGACCACCGACGCCGCCCTCGACGAGGGCACCTACCCCGCCGACGGCACCACCGCCCCGGAGGACACGTCCGACGAGGCCGACGACGACGCCAACGCCGGCGGCGAGGGCGCCGATCCCGGCAGCGACACCACCGAGGCACCCGCCGACGGCACCGAGAGCAACACCGGCGGCGCCGGCGATCCCGAGAGCGAGGGCTGAGCACCAGTGGACGACATCCGTTCTTCTGAGGAAGCTCCCGGCCACGGGCGGCGCCAGTTCCTCCGCCTGGGCGCCACCGGCGCCGTCGCCGCCGCCGTCCTGGTGGCGTGCACCGACGACGAGACCGTCCCGCCCAGCGAGACCGGCGTGACCGCGTCGGAGCCCACCGAGACGACCCTCGCCCCGGCGCAGACCACCTCCCCGGCGGACGGCGAGGCCAACGACGCCCTGGTCTTCCGCACCGCCCGCACCCTCGAGCTCGCCCTGGTCGACGTCTACGACGCCCTCCTCGGCGGCGGGGGCGATCTGGCGCTGCCGGAGGAGGTCGCCTACGACACGGCCACCACCGAGGCCCTCGAGCTCCTCCGTGACCGCCACGAGACCCACGCCGAGGCCCTCGTCGGGCTGGTCAGCCAGACGGCCGACGACCCCGTCGACGAGCCCAACAACGGGATCCTCGAGGGCGTCGTCCACCCGCAGCTCGAGGACCTCACGACCCAGCGCACGGTGCTGCTCTTCGCCCGCTCGCTGGAGGACGTGGCCGCCGGCACCTACGGCTGGGGCGCCGGCACCCTCACCACCCCCGAGCTGCGCGAGAGCCTCATGGCCATCGGCGCCGTGACCGCCCGCCACGGCGCCCTCCTCGGCGTGCTGCTCGACCCCAGCGGGGTCGACGCCGCCCGGGCCCCCGTGCTCGACACGTCCGGCCCCGCCCGCCTGCCCGACCACATGCTCGTCCCGGCCGACCAGGACGGCGGCGACGCCCTCGCCGAGCCCGCCCCCGCCGGCGACGAGAGCGGCGACACCACCACCGAACCCGAGAGCTGATCCTCATCGCCCGAGGCGTTGCCTCGGGCGTATCCTGAGCTCCATGGCGTTCGACCGCATCACGACCGACGCCGCCCGCATGGGAGGCCAACCGTGCGTCCGTGACCTCCGGTTCCCGGTCGCCACGGTGGTGGCGATGGTCGCCGACGGGATGACCACCGACGAGATCGTCGCCGAGCATCCCGACCTCGAGCCCGCCGACGTCACGGAGTGCCTGCGCTACGCGGCCATCGCCGTCGCCGAGCGAGAGCTGCCGTTGCGCCGGCCGGCGTGAGGTTCCTGCTCGACCAGAACATCTCCCCCCTCGTCGCCGACCTCCTCGGAGACGCCGGCCACGACGCTGTTCACGTCCGCGACCTCGGCCTCAGCCGCGCCGACGACGATGAGGTCCTCTCGGCGGCGGCCGATGGCGACCGAATCCTCGTCTCGAGCGACACGGACTTCGGTGAGCTGCTCGCCCGGTCCAACCGGAGCACGCCGTCCCTGGTGCTCCTTCGCCGTCAGGGGCGACGCCGAGCC
>DASVEC010000106.1:0-7533 GCA_036380755.1 Iamia sp.
ATGCCGACGGTGCGCTGGAGGTCCCGGAGCCAGGTCCGGGCCCGCTCGCGCAGCTTGGCATCGAGGTTCGAGAAGGGCTCGTCGAGGAGCAGCAGCCGGGGCGGGTGGGCCAGGGCGCGGGCCAGGGCGACGCGCTGCTGCTGGCCGCCCGAGAGCTGGTGGGGGAAGCGCTCGGCGAGGTGGCCCAGCTCGACGAGCTCGAGCACCTCGGCCACCCGGGCGGCCCGGGCCGCGCCCCGCTGGCGGCGCAGCTTGAGCGGGTAGCCGACGTTCTCGGCGACCGTCATGTGGGGCCAGACGGCGTAGGACTGGAAGACGACGCCGCACTCGCGGTCCTCGGGCGGCCGGTCGATCTTGGCCTCGCCGTCGAAGAGCACGGCGTCGCCGGCGGTGATGCGCCCCGAGTCGGGCGGGTGGAGCCCGGCAATCGACCAGAGGGTGGTCGACTTCCCGCAGCCGCTCGGGCCGAGCAGCGTCAGCAGCTCGCCGTCGCGGGCGTGGATCGCCACGTGGTCGAGGGCGACGGTCGCGCCGAACGTCTTGGTGAGATCGGTGACGACGAGATCAGACACGGGGCTTCACTCCGAACGCGAGACGGCCGACGCCGAGCACCGTGAAGGTGAGGACGACCTGGATGACGCCGAGGGCGGCGACGGGACCGGCCGTGCCCGCGGCCCAGAGCTTGAGCATGGTGAGCCCCATGACCTCGGTGCCCGGCGTGACGAGGAAGACGGCCGGGTCGTAGTCGTTGAGCAGGGCGACGAAGAGGAGGACGAACGAGACCGCCATCGCCGGCCGCAGGAGCCGGAGGACGATGGTGCGCATCGACGTCCACCAGTCGGCGCCGGACGTCCGGGCCGCCCGGTCCAGGTCCTCGCCGAGGGCGGCGAGGGCGGGGTAGAAGGCGCTGTAGCCCAGGGCCAGGCTCCGCACCGCGAAGGCCAGCCCGATGGCCCACAGCGTCGATCGGGCCCGGCCGGACGGGTCGAGCACGACGAAGGCCCAGAAGAAGGCCATCCCCGTGACCAGGCCGGGCATCGCCCGCGGGTAGAGCATCACGTACTGCAGCGAGCCCCGGTGGCGGAACGACGAGCGGTGGGCGACGACCGACAGGGCGGCGATGGCCAGGGTCGCGAGGGCGGCCCCGACCACCGCCACCAGCAGGCTGTTGGTGACCGAGCGGCTGAAGACCGGGTCGTCGACGACCGTGCGGAAGTGCTCGGTCGAGAGCACCGTCCACGGGTCGACGAAGGGCGTGAGCGTGGTGGTGAAGGCCGTCAGCACCAGCCCGACGAGCGGCAGCACCAGGACCACGACGAGGTAGCCGGCGGTCAGGGCGCACAGCGGCCAGCGGGCGGCGCCGAGCGGGATCGTCGCCGCCGCGGTGGCCTTGCCGCCGACGGTCTGGAACCGGGCCGTGTCCCCCGTGAGCCGGTTGCGGGCCACGAGCAGCAGCGTCACCACGGCGAGCAGCACCACCGCACCGGCCGACACCAGGCCCTGCTGCGAGGGCACCGTGTTGAGCCAGCGGTCGTAGAGGAACGTCGAGATGAAGTCGATGTCGTTCGAGCGGCCGAGGATCAGAGGCAGGCCCAGCACCTCGAGCGACAGGGCGAACACGATCATCCCGGAGTTGAGGAGAGCAGGCCGCAGCAGCGGGACCGTGATCGACACCAGGGCCCGGAGGGGCGAGGCCCCGGCCGTGCGGGCGGCCTGCTCGAGCGCCGCGTCCTGGCTCGTGAGCGAGCCCCGCACGAGCATGGCCACCACCGGTGCCGCGATCCCGGTGGCGAGCATCGCCATGCCCGGGACGCTGTAGAGGTCCCAGAAGACCGGGACCGGCGTGTTCTCCTCCAGCCACCGGGTCACGTAGCCGGACGGGGCGTAGATGGCCGACCAACCCAGGATCAGCGGGAGGCCGGGCACGACCACGGGGACCAGCGCCGCCGCCCCGAAGAGCCGGCGGCCGGGCAGGTCGGTCTTGGTGAACAGGACGGCCATGGCGGTGCCGAGCAGGATCGAGCCGGCGGTGGTGAGGACGGCGAACTCGACGCTGTTGCGCACCGCCGCCCACCAGTCGGGGTCGCCGAACAGGTCGGTGTAGTTGGACAGCGTGAGGCCGCCGCCCGCCTCGTACAGGGGCGTCGACCACAGCGACGCCCACACGACCGGGATGATGGGGCCGACGATCACGACCAGCCCCACCGCCCACAGCAGGTACTGGGTGAGGGTCGCCGGGAGCCAGCTCCGGCGGGGCCGGGCCGGCACCGCCTCGGCGGTGGCGACGGTCATCGGCCGAAGGCCTCGTTCCAGCGGGCCCGGAGGGCATCGCCCTCGTCGACCAGGGCCTGCGGGTAGCCGACGACGATGGCGTTGTCCTCCCCGACCTCCTCCTGGATGGCGGCGAGGCCCTGCCGGCACTCGACGCCGTCGCGGTAGGGCGTGAACCCGCCGTCGCACATCACCGTCTGGCCGTCCTCGGAGAGGAGGAAGTTCACCAGCAGGCGGGCGGCGTTGGGCGACTGGGCCGCGGTCGTCACGCCGATGCCCCGGGTGGGCATCACGGTGGCGTCGGCGAAGTACCGGTAGTTCAGGATCTCGCCGGTCTCGGTGGCGTCGATCAGCTCGCGGAACGAGCCCGAGGTCATGAAGCTGGCGACGTACTCGCCGCTGTTCAGCTTGCCGAGGAGGCTGCCGTTGCTCGACTCGGCCCGGGCGTGGGGGCCGATGGCCTCGAGCACCTCCCACGCCTCCTCGCCCCTGGCGTCGACGTAGCCGAACGTGCCCAGGCCGGCCTGGCCGTTCTCGATCTCGGTGGTGCCGATCTTCCCGTCGAGGTCCTCCGCCATGTCGGCCAGCTCGGCCAGCGTGGTGGGCTGCTCGTCGAGGGGGAGGGCCTGGGTGTTGAACACGCCGATCAGCGGGTCGACCGACATGGCGAACACGCCCGGAGCAGCGACGGCGAAGTCGGGGAGGTCGGCCAGCTCCGGGTCGACGTAGTCGACGACCTGGCCCCGCTCGATCAGGTCGAGCCAGCCGGCGCCGTCGGTGTTGACGATCACGTCGGCGGTGTCGCCACCGGTGGCCTCCTCGCTGAGGTAGCGCTGGAAGGCCTCGGTGCCGCCGAGGTCGAAGGTCTCGACCGTGATCCACGGGTAGGCGGCCTCGAAGGCGGCGATCACCGGCTCCCACTGGTCGGGGCTGGGGTTCCCGTAGACGATCAGGCGGTCCTCGTCCCGGCTGGCCTCGACCACCTCGTCGATGTCGATGGCCGCCGGACCGTCGGGTCCGGGTGCGGCGGCGGTGGTCGTGGCCTCGTCGTCGGCCGACTCCGCCCCCACGCCGCAGGCGGCGCCGAGGGTCAGCAGGGCGACGAGGGCGGCGGACCTGATCGTGGTGGTCTTCATGGTGATCCCCTAGCTGGTGTTTGCCATAGCAACGGAGGCCGTGCGGGGCCCCGGGTCGGATGTCGGGTGGGTCGGGTCTCGGTCCTGGTCAGCGCAGGACGCCGATGGCGTCGGCCGCGGCGTGGGCCAGCATCAACCGCTCGGCCTCGATGCCGTCGCCGGCCCGGACGGCGTCGAGGACGGCGCGGTGCTCGCCGTAGCGGGCGGTCATCTCGGCACCCTGGCCCTGGCGCAGCTCGCCCTGCACCTTGGTCCGGCGGTGGGCCAGGCTGAAGGCGTCGACCAGGCTGAGCAGGCGCAGCAGCACCGGGTTGTCAGAGGCCTGGTTGACGGCGTCGTGGAAGGCGCGGGTGATCGCCAGCAGCGGGGCCAGGTCGTCGAGCGTGACCGGCCGGTCCGCCGCGGTCCGGTGGATCCGCGCCAGCTCGGCGTCGCCCTCGTCGAGGAGCTGCTCGATCCGGGCCAGCTGGGCCGGCGTGGCGTTGGCGGCGGCGAACCGGGCGGCGAGGGCGCGCAGCGTCCCCTCGGTGAGGCGGACCTCGGCGGCCCGACCGTCGTCGAGGGCGGCGACGTGGACCGTCCGGGGGCCGGAGCGGAAGACGAGCTGGTCCTGCTCGAGCCGCCGCAGCGCCTCGCGGACCGGGGTCGGGCTGACCGCGAGCTTGGCCGCCAGCCCCCGCTCGGTGATCTTCTCCCGGGGCGCCAGCTCGCCCGAGATGATGGCCTCGCGCAGGGCGTCGTAGGCCTGGTCGGCCAGCGTCGGGCTGGTGAGCTGGCGCAACCCCTGTCGTTCCACTGGCCGTAACCTATTTGCCATAGCAAGGCGGTGTCAACCGTCACGACCGGGGCATCTCGGCACACGGCGAACACGTCGGCTCAACACCTCACATGTGTCGCCCGACACCCGATGGGCCGGGGGGTCGGAACGTGAGAGAGGTCGTGAGGGCGTGTTCGGACGGGGCGAGGCGCCACGGCGGGGGAGGTCGGTGGGCAGCCTGCTGCTCTCGATCGTGCTGGTCGCCGTCGTCCTGACCGCGGCGACGATCGTCTACGGCTACGCCCAGGGGATCCGCCAGGCCCGGTCCGATGCCGCGGCCGACGTCCGCTACCAGTCCGGTCTGGCCGCCCGCGCCATCGAGGACGCCATCGACGACGCCGTGGCCAACGTCGACGCCTCGACCACGGCGCCCGGTCTGATCAGCGCCCTCGCCGCCCCCGCGGGCTGCTCGCTCACCTCGAGCGGCACCACCCTCTTCCCCGACGGCCACATCGACGTGGTCCGGGCCGACGGCACGGTCGCCTGCTCCTCGCTGGCCCGCACCGGCGCGCCCTCCGGGGCGACCCACGGGGACGCCGAGTGGGTGACCGAGACCCTGCGGGCCGACGGTCCGCGCGTGTTCTCGGCGGTGGACGACGGGCTCACCGGGGAGCCGTCGGTGGTGGTGGCCGCCCCGCTGGCCAGCGCCCCGGGCGTCATCGCCTACGTCATGGAGATCGCCGACGTCGCCGCCCGTCTGGCCCGGACCTACGGCGGCCCGGCCGGGTTCGTGTTCACGGTCGTCGACCCGGCCGCCGAGGTGGTGCGCTCGGCCTCGTCCGACCCGCGGAGCGCCGGTCGCGACCTGTCGGGCACCGGCTTCGCCGGCCGCGAGGACGGGACGTGGCCCGGGCTCGACGGGACCGAGCGGATCCACGCCTCGACCCCCGTCCCGACGCTCGACTGGCGCGTCTACTCCGGCATCGACGACGGCGTCGCCACCGCGGCGGCGCGCGACCTCCTCGCCCGCAGCGCCTCCCTCGGCGCCCTGGCCCTCGTCACCCTCGCCGCCATGGCCCTCCTCATCTCCCGCCGGATCGTGGCGCCGCTGCGGGCCATGACCAAGGCCGTGCTGGTCGCGGGGCGCAGCCCGGTGCCGGCGCCCGTGCCGGTCCAGGGCCCCGCCGAGGTGGCGCTGCTGGCCCAGCAGTTCAACGAGATGCTCGACGCCCGCCTGGGCTACGAGGCCCAGCTCGCCACCCAGGCCGCCCACGACCTGCTCACCGGGCTGCCGGGCCGGAGCCTGGTCCGCGACCGCGTCGCCCGGGCCCTGCGTCGGGTGGGCGGGTCGTCGAGCGGCGTCGCCGTGCTCTTCCTCGACCTCGACCGCTTCTCGGTGGTCAACGACGGCCTCGGCCACCAGACCGGCGATGCCCTGCTCCGCGCCGTCGCCAACCGGCTCGAGGGTGCGATCACGCCGTCGGAGACGGTCGGCTGCTTCGGTGGGGACCAGTTCGTCGTCGTCTGCGACGACGTCGACACCGTCGGGGCCGTCGCCGTGGCCCGGGGCCTGGCGGCGGCGCTGGAGGCGCCCTTCCCGGCCGCCGACGCCGAGCTGACCCTGACGGCGTCGATCGGCATCGCAATGGCGACCACCCCCGACGGTGACCCCGACGACCTGGTCCGCGAGGCCGCCATCGCCATGGCCGAGGCCAAGGAGCACCAGCGGGGCTGGGAGCTCTTCGACGAGGACCTCCGGGCCTCGACGAGCAGCCGCCTGGTCATCGAACAGGCCCTCCGCCACGCCGTCCCCCGCGACGAGATCGAGATCCACTACCAGCCGATCTTCGACGTCACCGGCGCCGAGCCCCGCATGACGAGCGTCGAGGCCTTGGCCCGGTGGACGCACCCCGAGCACGGTGCGATCTCCCCGGCGCAGTTCATCCCGGTGGCCGAGGCCACCGGCCAGATGCCGGCCATCGGCGGCTTCGTGCTCGACCGGGCCTGCGCCCACGTGGCCGCCCTCAACGCGAGGGGCGCCGACCTCACCGTGGCCGTGAACATCTCGGTCCACCAGCTCGACGACTCGCTCCCGGTCGTCGTGGCCAGCGCCCTCGAGCGCAGTGGCCTCGACGCCGCCCACCTCCGCCTGGAGATCACCGAGACGGCCATGGTGCGGCTGCTCGGTCCGGGCCTCGACACCCTCACGCGGCTGCGGGCGCTCGGCGTGGCCCTGGCCATCGACGACTTCGGCACCGGCTACTCGTCGCTCAGCTACCTCCAGCACCTCGACGTCGACGAGCTCAAGATCGACCGCAGCTTCATCGAGCTCCTCGGTCGTGACGACCGCACCGGGGTCCTGGTGCGGACCATCATCTCGATCGCCTTGGCCCTCGACCTCTGCGTGGTGGCCGAGGGCGTCGAGACCCAGGCCCAGCTGGAGGCCCTGCAGCGACTGGGCTGCACCCACGTGCAGGGCTTCCTGCTGGCCCGGCCCCTGCCCCCCGAGGGCCTCGACGCCCTGGTCGCCCGCTCCGAGGAGATCTCGCCGGCGACCTAGCGGCCGTACCCGTTTCAGGGTTGGGCTTGACGAATGGCGTACCATGACGTCGGGCATTGGCCTCGCCCATTGCCCGACATGGGGAAGGTGCTGGCCTGGCGCCGGGCCAGCACCAACCCACGTCGGAGTAGGTTCCGCGCCGTGGCCTTCGAGACGGTGACCGGGTACTGCTGGCCCCAGAGTGCGGTGGGGGGCGGCACCGTCGGACTGCACCTGTCGTCGGCCGGCGCCCGACCGGTCTCGATCGAGGTCGCCCGGGTCGGGTGGCGACGCGAGGTGGTCTTCTCCGACCCGGCCGTGCCCGTCGACCACCACCCGACACCGCACGGTGCCGACCGGGACGGCTGCGGGTGGCCCGCCGCCCTCGTGCTCGACGTCGACCCGGCCTGGCGCAGCGGCTACTACGAGGTCGTCCTGGAGATCGACGTCGACGGCCGGCGCCGCCGCGGCCACGCCTTCTTCGTCGTCCGCCCGCCCACCGGGGCGCCGACGGCCCCGATCCTCCTCGCCCTGTCGAGCAACACGTGGCACGCCTACAACGACTTCGGCGGTCGCAACCTCTACACCGGCGGCACCCACGTCTCGCTCCAGCGGCCGATGTCGCCCGGCTACCTCCACAAGCCACCCGGCGTCGGCCGGCGGGTCACCTCGGTCGGTGCGCCCGACCGCGAGATGAACGCCCATCGGGGCTACCTCGCGACGCACCACCTCTCGCCCTACGCCGGCTCGGCCGGCTGGCCCGACTGGGAGCTGCCGCTCCTGCAGTGGGCCGAACGGGAGGGCTTCGCCGTCGACGTGGTGACCAACGC
>DASVEC010000107.1:0-2214 GCA_036380755.1 Iamia sp.
ACGTCGCCCAGGCCTTCCGTCGACGTCTCCCGTTCGGGCGGGAGCTGCTCGTGGCCGACGGGCAGATGAGCGTCCTGTTCCAGGCCGCCGACGAGGTCGGCATCAGGACCGTCGAGGCCACCGACGCCAGCCGGCCCCGGGCGGTCGTGCGGCTGACCCCGGAGGCGGTCGCCTGGCTCGTCGCGGCCCTCCGCCCGCTCCCTGCCACCCTGCGCCCGAGCATGGTCCCCGGGCTGACCATCGAGCTGGCGACGTTCGTCCCCTAGGTCGCCCCGGGCCCCAGGAGCTGGTCGGCCAAGGTCGTTCGCAGCCAGCGCTCGTAGCGCTCGGGCGTCCACCCCCGGTCGATGACGAGAAGGCGATACAGCTCCGGCGACAGCAGCGCGTGGATGAGGTCCGCCACCTCCGCGGGGCGCAGGTCGGACCGCAGGGCACCGGTACGGGCCAGCGCCCGGGCGATCACCCGCTGCCCCTTCTGGCGCTGCCCGGTCAGGTCGTCGAGGAGGGCGGCGGCGTCCGGGTCCGTCCCCGCCGCGCTCACGAGGACGCGGTAGAGCGGGGCGACCCGGGTGTTGATCTGCACGGCGACGCCGACGAAGCCCGCCAGCTGCTCGGCCGCCTCGTCGACCTCGGCCAGGGCTCGGATCGGGGGCCGGGACGCCACCGGGACGTCATCGTCGTCACCCCCGATGGAGACGTCGAGCAGGGACCGCAGGATCCCGACCTTCGACGAGAACAGCCGGTACACGGTGGCCGGCGGGACGTCGGCGAGCGTGCTGATGGCGTCGACGGTCGTGGCCCCGTAGCCCCGCTCGAGGAAGAGGCGCTGGGCGGCGTCGACGACCGCCGCCCGGGCCAGGCGTGTCCTCGCCTGTGGCCGCCGGGGGGCCGGCGACGGGTCCTCTGCGGTTGCCACGAGTTTGAGACTAGCGCTCTCAGAATGAGAGTGTTACTCTCATTTGCGACCGAGTCCGCAGGAGCGGACGAACCCCAGGAGGATCCATGAAGACGATGACGTGCAGGCAGCTCGGTGGTGCGTGCGACCTGGCCCACCGGGGCGAGGACCACAACGAGGTGATCAAGGCCCAGGACCGCCACCTCCGTGAGGTCGTGGCCGACGGCGACACCGCCCACGAGCCGGCCCTCGAGGACATGAAGGCCCGGTGGCGGCGGCCGGTGTCCGGCATGAGGTGGTACAAGCAGGTCCAGCGGGACTTCGCCGACCTCCCCGTCGAGGCGGGGGTCCACTGATGTCGAACGACGACGATCACAGCAGCGCCCCGGCGGGTGAGCGCATCGACCGGATCATCGCCGAGCTCGACGACTGGCGCGGCGCCACCCTGGCCCGGATCCGTGGCCTCATCCGGGACGCCGTCCCCGACATCGTCGAGGAGATCAAGTGGGTGAAGCCGTCGAACCCGGCGGGCGTCCCCACCTGGTCGCGCGACGGGATCGTCTGCACCGGCGAGGTCTACAAGGCGCGAGTGAAGCTCACCTTCATGGCCGGGGCCGCCCTTGACGATCCGAGCGGGCTGTTCAACGCCAGCCTCGACGCCGGCACCCGCCGCGCCATCGACCTCCACGAGGGCGACGAGATCGACGCCGATGCCTTCCGGGCCCTGGTCCGGGCCGCGGCCGGGTTGGCAGCATCGACGCGATGAGTTCTGCGGTCGTCCGTGGTCTACACAGGTCCATCCGAGTCCTGGAGGAACCGTGACCGACCAGACCGCCAGCGCCCTGCCCCCCGTCGTCGACCGGGACACGTGGCAGGCCGCGCTCGACGACCTCCGAGTGCGGGAGAAGGCCGCCACCCGCGAGCTCGACGCCATCGCCGCCCAGCGCCGCCGGCTGCCGATGGTCGAGCTCCCGGACTACACGCTGATCGGTGCCGATGGCCCGATCCGGCTGGTCGACGTGTTCGCCGGACGCTCGCAGCTCATCGTCTACAACCACATGTGGTTCGACGACGAGGAGTGGCAGTGCGGCGGCTGCACCTCGCTCACGTCGCAGTGGGTCCGGCTGGGCGCCCTCGACAACTACGACGCCCGCTTCGTCATCGTCACCAACGGGCCCATCGACGAGGCGTTGGCCTACAAGGAGAAGGTCGGCAACACGATGGAGTGGTACTCCTCGTCGGAGAGCCCGTTCGGGGCCGACGTGGGCGCGCCCCCCGGGGCCGGCTTCGCGGTCAACGTGTTCCTCCGCGACGGCGAC
>DASVEC010000108.1:0-3442 GCA_036380755.1 Iamia sp.
CGGCATCGACCCGGACGAGGTGGAGCCGGGGGTTGACGTTGACGTAGCGCCGGTGCGGGTCGGTGCGCCGATCGGTCACCTCGGGGTTCCGGACGTGGGGGTCGATCGAGCGGTTGCGGGTCAGGCCCCACACGTCGGCCGAGCCCACCGCCAGGCGGGCGGGCTGGCGAGTGCTCACCGCCTGCTCGACGCCGCCGGCGATCCGCTCGACGAGGAACGACGTCCAGGCGGGGTCGAAGCCGCTGCGGTTCGAGGCGAAGCGGTTGTAGAAGTCGGTGCCGAGGAACTGGCCGGGGCCGGCGTGGGTGTGGGTGGCACCGATCATGAGCCCGGCGAGCGGGACGTCGGTCGTCTCGGCCACGGCCCGCGCCACCAGGTGCTGCACGACGGCCGACCCGCCCAGGAGGTCGCAGGCCACGACGGCGAGCGACACCCGGCCGGCCCGCAGGTGCAGCACCCGGGCCCGCAGACGGGTGCGGAAGCCGGCACCGTCGTGGGCGTTGGCCGAGTAGCCGGCCTTGGGCAGCCCCGGCGGCGGGGTGATGTCGACGTCGGCCACCCCGGCCAGGAGACCGTCGACCTCGTCGAGCGCGGGCGGGGCCGGGGGCCGGACGGCGAAGCGGGCCCGCCGGGCGGTCCCGTCGACGAACGGGGCGAGCAGATCGACGGTCACCCGCCGGAGTCTGGTGCCCCACGCGACGTGCGTCGGAACCGACCGGTGCCAATAGGGTGCCGGCCATGCGCATCGGAGTGCTGGGGGCCACGGGCCCGGCCGGGCGGGGGCTGGCCGTCAGGCTGGCCTCGGTCGGCTACGAGGTCGTCATCGGATCCCGCTCGAAGTACCGGGCCATGGAGGTCGTCGCCGGCCTCCACGCCCGGTGGCCCGACCAGGAGCTGGCCATCGAGGCGGCCGACAACGAGGGGGCGGCCCAGGCCGACGTCGTGGTCATCGCCACCCCGTGGGACGCGGCCGCCGCCACCGCCGAGTCGGTGCAGGACGCCCTGGCCGGCAAGGTCGTGATCTCCATGGCCAACGCCCTGGCCAAGGTGGGCAGCGAGTTCCAGCCGCTGGTGCCGCCCCGGGGCTCGGTCGCGGCGAGCGTGCAGGCGAAGGTGCCCCGCTCGCACGTGGCCGCCGCCTTCCACCACGTCCCGGCCAAGGAGCTGGGCGACATCGCCCACCCGATCGAGTCCGACGTGCTCGTCTGCTCCGACCACCCGTCGGCCACCGAGACCACCATCGGCATCATCTCCCGCGTCCCGGACCTGCGGGCCCTCGACTCCGGCGAGCTGTCCAACGCCGCCCCCATCGAGGCCTTCGCCGCCGTCCTCCTCCAGGTGAACGTCCGCTACAAGACCCGGGTCGCCCTCCGCTTCACCGGCCTCGACGACGAGAAGGTGGCGGGCCGTTGAGCGAGCAGCCGATGCGCCTGTACGACACCGCCAAGCGGGAGGTCGTCCCCTTCACGCCGGGCGAGGTCGTCACCATGTACACGTGCGGCATCACGCCGTACGACGCCACCCACATCGGCCACGCCGCCGTCTACATCGCCTACGACGTGCTCCAGCGCCGGCTCCGCGACCGCGGCCACGACACCAAGTGCGTGCGGAACATCACCGACGTCGACGACTCCATCTTGGAGAAGGCGCGCCAGATCGGCGTGCACTACCTCGACCTGGCCGCCTCGGAGGTGGCCAAGTTCGACGACGACATGGAGGCCCTCGGCCAGCTGCCGGTCTGGTCCGAGCCCCGCGCCACGTCGGCCATCCCCGACATCCGGGGCTTCATCGGCATGGTGATCGACCAGGGCCACGCCTACGCCGCCGGCGGTGCCGTCTACTTCGACGTCTCGTCGTCGCCGCGCTTCGGCAGCCTGTCGGGCCTCGACCGGGACGAGATGCTGCGCCTGGCCGCCGAGCGGGGCGGCAACCCGGACGATCCCAACAAGCGCGACCCCCTCGACTTCGTCCTGTGGCAGCCCTCGACCGACGACGAGCCGGCGTGGGACTCGCTCTGGGGTCCGGGCCGGCCGGGCTGGCACATCGAGTGCTCGGCCCTCGCCCTCCGGGAGCTCGGCACCACCATCGACCTCCACGGCGGCGGCGCCGACCTCGTCTTCCCGCACCACGAGTGCGAGGCGGCCCAGTCCGAGGCGGCCACCGGCGAGCCCTTCGTCCGCCACTGGATGCACCAGGCGATGGTGCGGATGGACGGCGAGAAGATGTCGAAGTCGCTGGGCAACCTGGTCTTCGTCAGCGAGCTGCGCAAGCAGCACGACGCCCGGGCCATCCGCCTCGCCGTCGTCGCCCACCACTACCGCCACGAGTGGGAGTGGGACGACACGGTGATGCCCGAGGCCGAGGCCCGGCTCGAGCGGTGGGTCGCGGCGGGCGAGGGCGACGGCGCCCTGACCGAGGTGCGGGCCGCCCTCGACGACGACCTGAGGACCGACCTGGCCGTGGCCGCCGTCGACGAGGCCGCGGCGCGCGGCGACGGCGTGTCGGCGGCGGCGACGCTGCTGGGCATCGACGTCTCGACGAACCCCGTGTAGGCCCAGCCAGCCCGGGACGGCTGTGGCAGCATGCACGGAGTGAGCGAGCCCAGCGAGCCGACCAGCGCGAGAGAGGCGGGGCAGCTGTACCCGGTGGCGAAGGCCATCATCAAGCCGCTCTTCTCCTTCACCTGGCGGTTCCACGTCGAGGGGGCCGAGAACGTGCCCCGGTCCGGCGCCGCGATCATCTGCCCGAACCACACCTCGGTCCTCGACTCATTCTTCGTCCCCGCCGTCCTGCCCCGGCGCATCACCTACGTGGGCAAGGCCGAGTACATGGACAGCTGGAAGACCAAGCACCTCTTCCCGGCCATGGGCATGATCCCCATCGACCGCGGTGGCGGCTCGGCGTCGGAGCGGGCGCTGACGGCGGCCCAGCGCGTGCTCGAGCGGGGCGAGCTGTCCGGCATCTACCCCGAGGGCACCCGCAGCCGTGACGGCCTGCTCTACAAGGGCCACACCGGTCCGGCCCGCCTCGCCCTGCGCACCGGGGCGCCGATCATCCCGGTCGGCATCCGCGGCGCCCGCGAGGTCATGCCGCCCGAGGCCAAGTACCCGACGCCGTTCCGTCCCGTCGTCATCCGCTTCGGCACCCCGATCACCATGGAGCGGTTCGAGGGTCGGCACAACGACCGCCTCGTCCTGCGCCAGATCATCGACGAGGTGATGTTCTCCATCCGCGACATGTCGGGCCAGGAGTACGTCAACCACTACGCCACCAAGAAGGCCGAGGCCCTGCCCACCGAGGTCACCCACGTGGGCGTGCCCCACCCCGGCGTCGACCACCCCGTCGGCAACGGCAACGGGTCGTCCGCCCCCGACGAGGTGGCGGTCGACGACCCGGCGGCCACCGAGGAGGAGCGGCCCCGCAGCGCGGCCGCCGCCCTCGC
>DASVEC010000109.1:0-2524 GCA_036380755.1 Iamia sp.
CCCGGCGGCCAGGGCGGGCACGACCTTGGCCAGGTTGATCTGCATGGGGAAGTTCCACGGCGTGACCGCCCCGACCACGCCGGCGGCCTCGCGCCGCACCGTGCGCTGCGAGTCGATGCCCATGTAGGACGACGGCCCGATGTCGTGCTCCCACTCGTAGCCGTCGAGCAGGTTCGTGACCCACGCGACGCCCTCGATCGGCGTCTCCAGCTGGGGCCCGCCGGTGAGGGCCCGGGGCGCCCCGACCTCGGCGATCATCGTCTCGCGGATGTCCTCGACGTGGGCCCGCAGCCCGTCGTGGAGCTGGCGGAGGCAGCGCGAGCGCAGGGCCGCGTCGGTCGACCACCCCGTCTCGTCGAAGGCCCGGCGGGCGGCCCCGATGGCCCGGTCCATGTCGGCCGCGGTGCCGTCGGCGCAGACGCCGATGACCTCCTCGGTGGTCGGATCGACGTTCTCGAAGGTCCCACCCCCGGTGGCGCCGACCAGCTCGCCGTCGATCAGCATCCGTTCCACACGATGAACCATAATCCGGTGAATCGAACCGTGGTTCAACGCCGCAGAGGAGTGACCGATGGAGATCGACGGAAAGGGGGCCATGGTGGTCGGGGGCGCCTCGGGCATGGCCCGGGCCACGGCCGAGCGGCTGCGGGAGCACGGCGCCGAGGTGGCGATCCTCGACCTGCCGACCTCGGCCGGTGCCGAGGTGGCCGCGGCCATGGGCGCCACCTTCCACCCCTGCGACGTGATGGACGCCGAGGCCGTCGATGCCGCCTTCGCCAGCGCCCGGGAGGCGCTCGGGTCGCTCCACATCGCGGTCAACACCGCCGGCAGCGGCGTGGCCCGGCGCACCATCGGCCGGGACGAACCCCATCCGCTCGAGGAGTTCCGCTGGGTGATCGAGATCAGCCTGATCTCCACCTTCAACCTCAACCGCCTCCAGGCGTGGTGGATGCGGGAGAACGAGCCCGAGGACGGCGAGCGCGGCGTCATCGTCAACACCGCCTCGGTGGCCGCCTTCGAGGGCCAGATCGGCCAGGTCGCCTACACCGCGGCCAAGGCCGGCGTGGCTGCCATGACGCTGCCGATGGCCCGCGACCTGGGCAGCCTCGGCATCCGCAACGTGGCCATCGCGCCGAGCCTCTTCGACACCGGGGCGACCAAGGACATCCCCGACGACTTCCGGGACGTGCTCACCAAGGACAACGCCTTCCCCAAGCGGATGGGCCAGCCCGACGAGTACGCCCGCCTCGCCCTGGCCATCGTCACCAACCCGATGCTGAACGGCTCGACCATCCGCCTCGACGCCGGCGTCCGCTTCGCCCCCAAGTAGGAGATCGTCATGCAGGACCTGTTGGGGAAGGTCGCCGTCGTCACCGGCGGCGCCGGCGGCATCGGCCGGGCCCTCGTCGAGCGCTTCGTGGCCGAGGGCATGAAGGTCGTCGTCGGCGACGTCGAGGTGGCGGCGCTGGAGACGACGGTCGCCGAGCTCCGCGCCAGTGGCGCGGATGTCACCGGCGTGCCGGTCGACGTCACCTCCTTCGACTCGGTCAGCGCCCTGGCCGACGCCGCCTACGAGGCCCACGGCGCCGTCCACGTCCTGGTGAACAACGCCGGCGTCGGGCCCCCCGGCGGGCTGGTGTGGGACTCGACGCCCAACGACTGGACGTGGACCTTCCGGGTCAACGTCTTCGGTGTGGCCCACGGTGTCCAGGCCTTCGTGCCCCGCATGATCGCCGGCGGCGAGGAGGGCATCGTCGTCAACACCTCGTCGACCGACGGGCCGATCGCCCCGATGCCGCAGGCCGCCTGCTACGCCGCCACCAAGTGCGCCGTCACCTGTCTGACCGAGTGCCTCGACGCCCAGCTGCGATCCGAGGGCACGTACCTCACCGCCGCCGTCTTCTACCCCTCGGGCAAGGGCCTGCTCGACACCGGGCTGTGGACCTCCGACCGCAACCGGCCCGACGAGCTGGCCCGCGAGCGCCCCCGGTCGACGCCGGCCCTGACCGTCGCCGAGCTGGCCGAGAAGGGCATCCCCGTCCAGCCCCTCGACGAGCTGGCCGTCGACGTCGTCGACGGCATCAGGGACGGCCGCTTCGTCATCGTCCTCGACGTCGACCGCCACGCCGCCACCCTCCGGGCCCGCGCCGAGCAGATCGCCGCCCGCCAGAACCCCACCGAGGTCCACCAGCTCGGCTGACGTCTAGAGGGCGGGGGCGACCTCGGTGGCGACGCGGCGGAGGTAGGGCCAGGCCACCTCGGGGGGGATGCCGCCGCACATGGGGTGCAGGTTGAGCGAGCCCTCGGCCGCCATCGTCCGGGCCTCGTCGGGGGTGACGATCCGGTAGGCGCCCTCCTCGGCCCGCAGCGCCTCGACGGTGGCAGCCGTCGACAGGCTGGCCGTGGTGGTCGAGCCACCGTTCCAGGCTGCGTAGTCGATGGCGTTGGCCAGCAGGTACGGCCCGATCTCGTCCCACGCGGCGTCGACGTCGTCGGCCACGAAGACCGACAGCGGCAGGTCGGG
>DASVEC010000110.1:0-5158 GCA_036380755.1 Iamia sp.
GCCGCCCTGGGCATCGACGCCGAAGGTCGTCGAGCCGGCGGGCGTCGTCAGCGAGGTCGGGACGCCGTCGGCCGTCGAGGTCATGGCCACGGACTGACCGGGCGCGGTGACCGAGCTGACGTAGCCGTGGGCGTCGTAGCCGACGACGGCGTCGCCACCCGGTCCGGTGGCCGACACCAGGCGGTAGCCCGCGTCGTAGTGGGTCACGGTGATCTCGCCGCGCGGGTCGGTCACGGTGACCTGACGGCCGCCGGTCCCGTCGTAGGCGAACGATGTCACCGCAGGGCCCGGGCGGGTCACCCGCGTCATCCGCCCGTCGCTGTCGTAGACGACCCTGGTCGTCGACTGATCGCGGTCGTGGATGGTGACGATCCGGTCGTCGGCGTCGTAGACGTAGACCTCGCAGGCGAACGGCGGGGCGCACGCGAGGGCCAGGCGGTCCTGGGTGTCGTAGTAGTACCGCCACACGATCGGAGCGGTCGACCCGCCCGAGGTCACCGGGTCGGTGGAGGCCGAGACGAGGCGTTCGCCGTCGGTGGTCCACTCGAGGTGCAGCGCCCGGCCCGAGGACTCGTCGGTGACGGTGCTGGGGTGCACGGCGTCGCCGTCGTAGGTGAAGCCGGTGCGATGGCCGTACTCGTCCTCGGCCCACAGCGTGCGGCCCGATCCGTCGAGCCGGTAGGTGATCTTGGCCGTGTGGTCGACCAGCCGGGTGGCGCCGGTCCCGTCCAGCACCGTCCCGGACCAGTGCTCACCGCGGCCGCCGATCACCAGCTCGGTCGGGTCGGCGATGCTCTCGGTGACGGGGCGGCAGGAGCCGTCACCGAGCAGGATCGCCGAGTTGCCGTCCTGGTCGCTGACCGCCCTCGGGCCCAGATCGACGGTCCAACCGACGCCGGCGCCGCCGGCGCGGGGATCGGAGCTGTTGTAGGTGCGGCCGATCCCCAGGGGGAGCCCCACGGAGGCCACCGAGACGTCGGCCGCGGCCAGGGCGAAGTTGCCCGGGTAGGCGGTCAGGGGGTCGGTGCCGAACCCGCGGCAGGGATCGTCGGGCCGCACGCCGTCGGGGTCGGGTCCCGGCGCCAGCTCCCCGGCTTGGAGGAGCCGGTGCGACATCTCGTAGACCTGCTCCCCGTCACGCTCGACGAGGGCGGTCACGGCCACGATCCCGTAGCCGCCCTGCGGCGGCAGCTCGACGGTCGTGTCGTCGCCCTCGGTGACGGCGATCGGGTCGTCGGGGAAGGACGTGTGACGGTCGCGGGTGGTGAACACGGCGTAGCCGACCGCGTCCTCGACCGATTCCCAGGTCAGGGTGGCGCCACCGGTGGCGAAGCCGCCCTCGCCCTCGACGACGATCGGGGCGGGCAGACGCTCGAGGTCGTCGTGCCGGGTGACGACGAAGGGCACGCGACCAGAGGCCGACTTGCCGTAGACCACGTCCGGGAGACGGTCTCCTCCCTCCAGGGCGGCCACCTCTGGGAGCAGACGGGCCTCGTGGGACGACACGGTGGCGCCGGCCTTCAGCTCGGAGAGGTGGAGGAGGTCGGCCTGCCGGGGCTGGGCTAGCACATCGACCTTGTCGCCCTCACGGCCGACGTCCACGCCGAGGACCAGGTTGTACAGCGGCACGTCGGCGACGTTGGTGACGACGATCCGCTGGCGGAAGGGGGTGTCGGCCTCGATCGTCGCGTCGGTCTGGAGGGAGGCCTGGAGGGCGGAGTTGCCCCACACGTGGATGCGGTTGGCGTCGTCGGTCTCGGCGCGGACCGAGATGGGCTCGCCCACCGGATCGAGGATGGCGGTGACGTCGGCGGACAGGTCGTAGTAGCCCTCGAGGTCGCCCCGCAGGTACCACTGCACGGTCTGCGACCCGCCGGAGGGGATGCTGTTCAGGCCGAGCTCGACCGACTGCGGTCCGGTGATCATGTCGGCCAGCACCAGGCCGTTGTCCGGCAGGTTCAGCGTGGCCACCCCGTTGACCAGGGTGAACCCCTCCGGGGAGATGTTGAAGACCTGGAGGGTCGCCTCGAACACCTCCTTGGCCCAGCTGGCCCGGGTCTTGTTCATGACGACGACCGTGTTGTGGTGGACCCGCACGCTCGCCAGGCTCTCGGTGTCGGGGATGACGAAGTCGCCGCAGTCACCCGACGGCTGGACGACCGGCGTCCCCTCCTCCTCGCCGATCAGATCCTCCTCCGGGTCGGTCGGGCAGATCGAGTTGCCCCGCTCGTCCTGGTAGAGGGTGACCGGGCGGTCACGCTGGGGCAGCCACACGTCGTACTGGTGGACCACCTCGGAGTCGGTGTTCTCGGTGATGATGCCGAGCTCGACGGCCTCGGTGTGCGACAGCCGGCGGGTCGTGAGGGTGGCGCGCGCGGCCGCGCCCGGGACGAGGTCGACCGTCACGGCGTCGATCCCGCCGGTCACCACGAAGCCCACCACCGCCGGGGCGAAGCCGTCCCGGTAGACGTAGGCCGAGTGCTGGCCGAGGGGCAGGCCGGAGAGCGCGTAGCGACCGGCGTTGCCGGGCTGGGCCACGCCCTTGTGGGCGATGTCGTCGGAGGTGTTGACCACGACCGCGGCGCCGGCCACGGGCTGGCCGCCGGTGCGGACGTCGACGTACACGCCGCTGCCATCCGCCCCCGTGACGGTCACCAGCGCCGTCGACCCCGTCGACGTGATCCCGGCGTGGTGGACCCAGAGGGTGACCACGTACTGCCCCGGCTCGGCGTAGGTGTGGTCGGGCGACTTGGCGGTCGAGTCGGTGCTGCCGTCGCCGAAGTCCCAGTGGTACTGGAGGCCGTCGACGCGAGGGACCGAGTTGGAGCCGTCGAACGACACCGCGGTGCCGGCCCGGGCGACCTGGTCGTCGCCGGCCTCGGCGCGCGGGGCGGCGTCCTCGACGCTCGGGATCCGGTGCGAGTCGTACTCGATCCGCTTGCCGTCGGTGACCTTGAACGTGACCTCCGCGGCCCGCTCGGGCGCGAAGCGGTGCGTGACCTGGAACGTCCCCGTGGGCACGGGGAGGATCTCCGTGCTCCCGGTCCCGTCGCCCCAGAACACGCCATAGGTGAGGGCGTCGCCGTCGGCATCGCTGGCCCGCAGGGTGAAGGTCACCAGGCGCGGGTCGCCCGGCGGGGCGGTCACGTCGACGATCTCCGGGACCGGCGGGGAGTTGGCGTGCAGGAGGGCCGTGGTCGTGAACGACCCGTGCGTGATGGTGATGGTGTGGTCGCCGGGGCCGGTCGGCGTGCAGACCCCGAGCGGCGTGCACGTGCCGTTGGGCATGGTGAAGGTCATCCCCGTGGCGATGTCGCCGTGGCTGTTGCCGTGGGCATCGGAGGCGACGACGCGGATCGGTGGCGCCGGGCTCCCGACCGCGGCGCTGACCTTGTTCGGGACGGCGACGATGTACGCCTGCGGGCCCTTGGTGACGGTGAACGGGAACTGCTGCCAGGTCGTGACGCCGATGGCCTCGGACCGGACCAGCAACCGGTGCTCGTTGGCCGAGGTGTTGGTGATCGTCAGCGCCACCGACGACGCCCCGGCCGGGACCACGATCGTGTCGGGATCGGTGGCGTGGTCCGAGTGGATGACGGTGGCGCGGGAGGTCGAGCCCAGCTCGAGCTCGATCCCGCCGGCCGGAGCCACGAACGGGGTGCCCGCCGGGGTCCGCAGCGCCAGCTCGACGACCTCCGACGGTGATCCCGCCGTCGTCGTGCGGGTCGGCGTGGTCATGACGATGGCGATCGACTCGCGGATCTCGATGGTGAAGGGCTCGGACAGGGTCGGCCCCAGCAGCTCGTCGCCGCTGTAGGAGGCGGTCAGCTCGAGCTCACCCGGTTCGAGGGGCTGGAACCGGATCGTGGCCTGCCCCTCGCCGTCGACCCCGTTGTGGCCGAGGACGGCGCCGCCGGGACCGAGGAGGGTGACGGTGCCCTCGGGGATGCGAGCGCTGCCATCGCTCACCCCGACCACGACCTCGACGTTGCGGCCGGTGTAGCCGATCACCGGTGCGTGCACCTCGAGCTCGGCGGTCGAGGCGGCCTGCACCACGATGGTGAAGACGTCCGACTCTCCCGGCGCGATGCCGCCGGATGCCGAGGGCATCACGATCCTGAAGCGGTGGGGGCCCGAGCCCAGGTCCCCGCACGGGTGGGTCGTCTCGGCCCCGGCGGCGCTGCACCGGAACGTCGCCTGGCCGTCGTCGTCCAGGGTCGCGGTGTCGAGGTACACGGGTGGGCCGCTGGTGGGCACGGACCACAGCTCGACGTCGCCCGTGGCGTCGATGTCGCCCGCGCTGGCCACCCGCACGTCGATCTCGGCGACCGCCTCGTCGCGCAGGGCACTGGGGGCGTCGATGGCGAAGACGGGCTGGGCGATGGTCACGGTCACGGCGAACGGCGTCGACTGGGACGGGGCGATGTCCTCCTCCGTGCCCGCGTAGCGGGCCTGGATCTGGTGGGCGCCGACCTCCATGCCCCGCACGACGAAGGACGCGACGCCCGACGCGCTGACCGACTGGGCCCCGCTGATCTTCTCGTCGTCCTCGTCGTAGAGGGTGATGCGCCCGGCGGGCTCGACGCCCACCGTGGGGGTCAGCCGGGCCGTGACGGACATCTGGCTCCCCCACACGACCGTCGGCGGCTGGACCGAGAGGGTGACGGGAAGGACCGCCTTCTCGACGATGACGTCCTCACCCGCGGTCGAGCTCCCCGCGGTCTGGCTGCTGCCCGAGTACACCACCCGCACCGACGAGCGGCCGGTGGGGAGCTTCATCGAGACCTCGGCCCGGCCCTGGCCGTCGAGGGGGACCGCGAGCCCGACCTTGGTGCCGGCGACGAGGTGGACCGTGCCCGTGGGGACGCCGGAGCCGGTCTCGTAGGCGACCGTCACCGCGTACCGGGCGGCCTGGCCGTGCCGGAGGGTGGGCGTGAGGGAGGTCCAGGTGATCGTCGTCCGGCGGGCCACCCAGTGCTCGACGGTCGCCGAGCTCGAGGGCGCGAGCGAGGCGGCGCCGGCGAAGGCGGCTCGGACCTGGTGGGGTCCGGTGGGCAGCGACACCTCCAGCCGGGCCACGCCATCGCCGTCGGTGGTCGCGGTCCCGAGCGTCGTGGCGCCCTCGGTGAAGGTCACCGGCAGGTCGGCGATCTTCTCG
>DASVEC010000111.1:0-2410 GCA_036380755.1 Iamia sp.
GGCGACGCCGTTCTCGACCAGCCGGATCGCCTCCATGGCGAGGGCGCAGATCAACCGGGTGGTGACGAATCCGGCGACGTCCCGGTTGACGACGACGCAGGTCTTGCCGACCGACTCGGCGAACGCCCGGGCTCGCTCCAGTGTCTCGTCACTGGTCTTGAAGCCGCGGACCAGCTCGCACAGCGCCATCATCGGCACCGGGGAGAAGAAGTGGGTGCCCACGACCGCCTCCGGCCGTTGGGTGACCGCTGCGATCTGGGTGATCGGGATGGCGCTGGTATTGGTGGCGAGGACCGCGCCGTCACGGCACAGCCGGTCCAGCTCACGGAAGACGTCCTGCTTGACGCCGAGGTCCTCGAACGCCGCCTCGACGACGACATCGGCCTCCGCAACGGCCTCGAGGTCGGTGGTCGTGGTCACCCGCCCGGTCGCCTCGTCGGCCGCCGAGCGCTCCAGCCCGCCCTTGGCGACGAACCGGTCCAGCGACTTCGCGATGGCTGCCTGGCCACGGGCCAGAGCCTCGTCGGTCACGTCGCGCAGGATGACGCGGTGCCCGGCGACGGCAGCGACCTGGGCGATGCCGGAGCCCATCAGGCCGGCGCCGACGACGGCGATCGTAGTGGTCATCGCGGGAGCCTATCCGGCGCCTCGAGGAGCAGAATCGAGGGCGTGCCCGACTGGCGGAGCTACCTGATCACGATGGCGGTGATCGGCGTGCTCGCCCTGATCCTGCGATGGGCAACCGGCGGACGAGGCCAGTCGCTGGTCGAGCGCCGGGCCCGCGCCGGCCACGAGGACGAGTACGGCCTGATGGTCGCCATCGCCTCCCCCGGCACCTTCATCGAAGGTGAGGTGACACGGCAGCGGCTGCAGGACGCCGGGATCCGCGCCTCGCTCGTCACGACCCGCGACGGCCCGAGGGTGATGGTGCTCGAACCGGACGAGGCCCGCGCTCGGCAGGTCCTCGCCCGCTGAGCGGGCGCATCAGCCCCCCGCGTCCGGATCCGGCTCCCGGGTGACGTCCGCGCCCAGTGACCGCAGCTGGGAGTCGAAGCCCGGGTAGCCCCGGTCGACATGGACGATGTCGCTCACGTGCGTGACGCCTTCTGCCACCAGTCCCGCCAGGGTGAGAGCAGCACCGGCTCTGATGTCGCTCGCCCGGACGGGGGCACCGGAGAGCCGCGGCACACCGCGGACCACAGCATGATGGCCGTCGGTGCGGACGTGCGCCCCGAGACGGGCCAGCTCGCTGGCGAACACGAACCGGCCCTCGAAGATGTTCTCGGTGATCATCGCCGCGCCGTCGGCGATCGAGTTGAGGGCCATGACCAGCGGCTGCAGGTCCGTCGCGAGACCCGGGTAGGGCAACGTCACGGCGTCGACCGCGGTGGGCCTCCGGTTCATCACCACCCGGAAGCCGTCTGCCGACACGTCGACCTCTGCGCCCGCGCCGGCGAGCTTGTCGAGCGCGATCTCCAGGTGCTCGGCCTTCGCCCGGTGCACGGTCACGTCGCCGAGCGTCATCGCCGCGGCGAAGGCCCAGGTGCCCGCCACGATCCGGTCGGGGACGATGGCGTGGGTGGTCGGCGAGAGCCCGTCGACCCCGTCGATGGTCAGTGTCGATGTGCCCAGACCGTCGATCTTCGCGCCCATCTGCTGGAGCATCTGGCACAGGTCGACGATCTCCGGCTCGCGCGCCGCGTTGTCGATGACCGTCGTCCCGGTGGCGAGCACGGCGGCCATCAGGATGTTCTCGGTGGCACCGACGCTGGGGAAGTCCAGCCACACGGTGGTGCCGATCAGGCCGTGCGGGGCGCGGGCGACGATGTAGCCGTGCTCGTTGTCGAGCTGGGCGCCCAGCTTGGCCAGACCGGCGATGTGGAAGTCGAGCGGCCGGCTGCCGATGGCGTCCCCGCCGGGGATCGCGACCTCGGCCTCGCCGCAGCGGACGATCAGCGGCCCCAGGACGCAGATCGAGGCCCGGATCCGGCGCACCAGGTCGTAGTCGGCCTGGTGGCCCAGCCGGGCCGGCACGTCGATCGAGACCGTGGACGCGGCCGGGTCGTAGTCGACGTCGCAGCCGAGCCGCCGGAGCAGCTCTCCCATGATCTCGACGTCGAGGATGTGCGGCACGTCCGTGAGCGTCGTGCGGCCTTCGGCCAGCAGGGCGGCCGCCATCACCTTGAGGACGCTGTTCTTGGCCCCGGTGACCTGCACATCGCCGGCAAGGCGGGCGCCACCGACGACTCGGAACCTCTCCATGCCGAGCATCGTAGAGTCGCCGGCATGGTCAACCTGACGCGGATCTACACCCGCACCGGCGACGACGGGACGACCGGCTACGGCGGCCGTGGGCGCATCGGAAAGAACGACGCACGGTTGCAGGCCTATGCCGACTGCGACGAGGCCG
>DASVEC010000112.1:0-5660 GCA_036380755.1 Iamia sp.
CGCGAGTGGAGCCGCGCCCCTCCGAGCGTGACGGCTTCGTGATCACGCTGTGGACCTACTACGAACCGGTCGCCTCTCCCGGGCCGTCACCCGCCGACTACGCGGCGGCGCTCGAGCGACTGCACGCCGGCATGCGGACGCTCGACATCGCCGCGCCGCACGTCACCGAGCGCATCGCCGAGGCGCAGGAGATCGTCGCCAGCCGCGACCGCTCCCCGGCCCTCGCCGACGCCGACCGGATGCTGCTCGGCACCACGCTGCACCGCCTGAGACGGTCGATCGGCGATCGGGGCGCACCCGAGCAGCTGCTCCACGGCGAGCCGCATCCGGGCAACGTGCTCGACACGAGCGAGGGGCTGCGGTTCATCGACCTCGAGACGTGTTGCCGGGGGCCGGTCGAGTTCGACCTCGCCCACGTCTCCGAGGAGGTCGGCCAGCGCTATCCGGAGGTCGATCACGAGCTGCTCGGCGAGTGCCGGATGTTGGTCCTGGCGATGGTCGCGGCGTGGCGCTGGGATCGAGACGACCAGTTCCCCGACGGGCACCGAGCCGGGCGCGAGCTGCTCCGCGCCCTGCGCGACGGGCGCTAGTCGTCGAGCACCGTCGGGAGGTCGAACCGGGTGAACCAGCGCTCGCCGAGGAAGGTGTCGACGGCGGTGATGCGGCCGTCGACGATCGTCAGCAGGTCGATCGAGGTGGCTCGGAAGCGGTCGTCGCCGGGGTGGCGGAGGTACCCGGCCGTCGCCGGTTGGCGGTTGGCCCCGACCGGAAGGAGGCGCCACTCGCCGGTGCGGGCCGGGTCGAGGATCTCGCCCAGGGCCGCGGCCGACGCCGCCCGCCCGAAGGTCGGGGGCTCGGGGGGCATCGCCAGGCGGAGGTCGTCGTCGACGAGGGCGAGCAGGGCGTCGAGATCGCCGGCCTCGTGGGCGGCCACGTAGCGAGCGACCACCTCGGGATCGGTGTCGTCCGACGCCGGTACCTCGCCCGCCTGCGACCGCAGGGTGGCCCGGGCCCGCTGGAGGAGGCTGTTCACGGCCGTGACCGGGACGTCGAGCAGCGCCGCGGTCTCCGCCCCCGACAGGCCGACGAGGTCGCGGGCGACGACGGCGGCCCGCTGGCGGGCGGGCAGCAGCTGAAGGACGGCGACGAAGCCGAGCGTGATCGTCTCCCGGGCCACGGTGGTGCCCTCCGGCCCGGCGGCCGAGTCGGCCCGGTCGAGGACGGCGTCGGGGATCGGCTCGAGCCAGGGCATGGCGTCCAGCGCCGACCCACCCGGGCCGCCCAGGCCCACCGGCCGGGTGCGCCGGGACGCGGCCCGGAGCCGATCGAGGCAGGCGTTGGTGGCGATGCGGTACAGCCAGGTCCGCATCGAGGCCTGGCCCTCGTAGCGATCGCGGTGGCGCCAGGCCCGGAGGAAGGTGTCCTGAACCAGCTCCTCGGCATCGCTCAGCGAGCCGGTCATGCGGTAGCAGTGCACCTCCAGCTCCGCCCGGTGCGCGGCGAAGGCGGCCGCGTAGGCGTCCTGGTCGAGCTGGCTCACGGCGAGCACACCTCTACTGACGACACCGCCCCAGGATCTCATCGGTCGCGCCGGCGATGCGCCGGGCGACGCCGACGGAGCCCTGCTCGGTGGCCAGCGCCTCGGCCCGCGCCAGCAGGTCGGCGACGTCGGCGCGCTCCATCCCGGTGCGCGACGCCAGATCGGCCTCGGCCAGCAGGATCACCGGCTCGGGCCAGCGCTCGCGGTAGGTCCGCACCTCGTCCTGGGCCCGGCCGAGGTACGCCGCGGCCCGGTCGAGATCGCCGGCCTGGGCGAGCCCGAGCGCCATGGTGACGAGGAAGAGACCCAACCCGGTGCGGATCCCGGCCCGGCTGTAGCGGGCGAAGCCCTCCTCGAACCGGGCGATCGCGGCGTCGGGGTCGCCGCCCTCGTCGAGCTCGGCACCGGCGAGGTGCATCTGGTTCTGGCTCCCCCAGAAGCTGAACGCCACGTCGGGGTCGGCCTCCAGCCCGGCCCGGCTCGTCTGCCCGACCCGGGCCAGGTCGCCCCTCGTCGAGGCGGCCGTGCTCTCGAAGGCGGCGATCATGACCCGGGTGAAGCGGTCGTCCTGCGAGCGGACGAGGGCGCCGAAGGCCCGGTTCGGGTCCTCCAGCTCGCCCACCTTGTCGCGCACCATGGTGTGGAACACCTCGACCAGCCGGAGCTGCTCGGCGATGACCCCGGTCAGGACCTCGTCGGCCGGGATGGCGGCGGCGGCACCGACGCTCAGATCGAGGTGGTGGGCGGCCTCGGTGAGACGGCCGTGGTGCCAGCAGTGGATGCCCCACACGCCGAAGCCCAGGAGCCGGGTCTGGTGGTCGTCGGGGTCGGCCGTCTCGCCCAGCGCCCGGAACTGCTCGGCGACGGGGTCGGCGCGGCGGAAGGTGCAGGCGGTGTCGGCCGCCGCCCACTCGACCCACTCGAGGCTCAGGAGCACGTCGTCGGCACCGAGCCGGACGGCGAGCTCCTTCCCCCGGTCGACGAGGTCGAGCATGGCGACGTAGCCGTGCAGGCTGCGGATCACCTCGGACAGGCCGAGGAGCGTCTGCATCTCGGCGGCCAGGTGGGCCGGCGTGGCGCCCGCCGCCCGGCGGAGCGAGAGGGCCCGGCGCAGCAGGTCCTCGGCGGTGGTGAAGCCGGCCCGGCGCACGGCCACGTCGGCCGCCCGCTCCATGGCGCCGGCCGCCCGCTCCCCGACCCCCAGCGGCACCGCCGCCCACAGGTGCTCGGCGATCAGCTCGGCGGTGTCGTCATCGTCGCCGACGGCCACGAGGGCGTCGGCCGCCCGCAGGTGGAGCCGGGCCCGGCGCAGGCTGGTCATGTCCTCGACCAGCACCTCGCGCACCAGGGCGTGGCCGAAGCGGGCGGTGGCGGGGGGCGACGGGGCGTCGACCAGCAGGCGCTGGGCGACCGCCGGCTCCAGACCGTCGAGGCAGTCGTCGAGCGTGGCTCCCGAGGCGGCGGCGAGCAGCGGCAGCTCGAGGTCGCGGCCCAGCACCGCGGCCAGTCGCAGCAGCTCGACGGTGGCCTCGGGCAGCCGGTCGATGCGGCGGCGGAGGACGTCGCGCACACCGGCCGGCACCGGCGTCCGGGCCACCCCGGCGGCGTCGTCCAACCCGCCCTCGTCGGCGAGGAGGCGGACCAGCTCGCCGGCGAAGAAGGGGTTGCCGCCCGAGCGGGAGTGGATGGCGGCCGCGACCGGGGCGGCGACGTCGTGCCCGGCGGCGAGGGCCATCAGCTCGCCGCTCTCACCCTCGTCGAGACCGCGCAGGCGGAGGCGCCGGCTGCCGGGACGGCGGGCGACCGACGACAGGGCGGTGGTCACGGCATCGCTGCGGCCCACCTCCAGGGTGCGGAGCGTGACGCCGACCAGGACCGGCGCGTCGACCAGCCGGGTGGTGAGGAAGGCCAGCAGCTCGAGCGAGGCCGGGTCGGCCCACTGAATGTCGTCGAGCAGCACGACCAGCGGGGCGGCTGCCGTCGCGGCCTCGATGGCGACGGCGATCGACTCGTGGAGGCGGAAGGTCGCCGGCCCGGCCTCGGCCATCGGCCCGTCGCCGGCGCTGGGGTTGAGGAGCGGTTCGAGGCCGGTCGCCACCTCGGGCCTCTGCTCGGCGAGCAGGCGCAGGGCGTCGAGCCACGGCCAGTAGGCCGGCGCGGCCCCGCTCTCGTGGGTGCGGCCCCACACCACCAGGGCGCCGTCGGCGGTGGCCTCGGCCCCCAGCGCTTCGAGCAGGCGGGTCTTGCCGATGCCGGGCTCGCCCTCGACGACGACGAAGCGGGTGGCGACGGCGGCCTCGTCCCGCGCCGCCCGGAGCGCGGCCAGCTCGGTCTGCCGCCCGACGAGGGGTGGGCCGACCGGGGCCGTCCGCTCCCGGGGCGCGACGACGGGTCCGGGCGGTGCCGCGGGCCCGGGCGGAGCCGCCGCCGCAGCCACCGGCGGGGCGTCGAGGCCCGGGGCGTGGGCCAAGATGTCGGACTCGAGGTCCCGGAGGACCCGTCCGGGCTCGAGGCCCAGCTCGTCGGCGAGGGTGCGGCGGGCCTGCTCCAGCGCCCGCAGGGCCTCGCCCTGGCGACCGGAGCGGTAGAGGGCCAGGGCGAGGAGGGCCCAACGCCCCTCGCGCAGCGGCGCCTCGCCCACGGCCTCGGCCGCCGACGCCGCCACCTCGGCGGTGAGGCCGAGGGCCAGCTCGGCCTCGAGGCGCTGCTCGACGACGGCGAGGCGCCTCTCCTCGAGCCGAGCGGCCAGGCCCCGCGCCCACTCGTCGTCCCGGTGCTCGGCGAGGGCCGGGCCGCGCCAGAGGGCCTCGGCCTCCCGCAGGGCCACGGCGGCGTCGCCGGGACGGCCGGCGACGAGGGCGTCGCGCCCGGTGTCGGCGAGGGCCTCGAAGCGCGCCGCGTCGACCGACTCGGGGGCGACGGCCAGGCGGTAGCCCTGCGGATCGGTGACCAGCACCTGCGCCTCGTCGCGGGGCCGGCGGCCGGGCTCGAGGGCTCGCCGCAGCCGGGAGACGTACGTCTGGAGCGTGCCGGCAGCCGACGCCGGCGGCGTCTCGCCCCACACGGCGTCGATCAGCGCCTCGGTCGAGACGACCCGGCCGCCCGCCGCCAGCAGGGCGGCGACCACCTTGCGCGACTGCGCGCCGCCCAGGTCGACGACGGCCCCGTCCTCGTCCCTCACCTCGACCGTCCCGAGCAGCGCGAAGCGCATTCCATCCCCGCTCACAGCATCACCAGCGGCGAGACGCTACCGCGGGACGACACCGCCGGGCATTTGTTCGGTCCACCTACCAGGTTGACGAGGGGAGCTCGTAAACTCCGCCGATGCCCGAGTCCACCGTCCTGCCGGTCCGCACCCGCGACGGGCGGCTCCTCCACGCCGAGGTCGCCGGCACGGGCGAGCCCACCGTGGTGCTGGAGGCGGGGATGGGCGGATCGCGCCACATGTGGGGCGGGGTCGTCCCCATCGTCGCCGAGCAGACCCGCACGCTCGTCTACGACCGCAGCGGGCTGGGCCGCAGCCCGGTCGACGACGCCCCGCGGGATCTGGCCCGGCTGGCGTCCGACCTGGTCGACGTGCTCGACCACGTCGACGGGCCGCTCGTGCTCGTGGGGCACAGCTGGGGCGGGCCGATCGTGCGGGTGGCGGCCGCCGAGCGGGCGGACCGGGTCGTCGGCGTGGTGCTGGTCGACCCGACCGACGAGGGGTGCGCGGCGATCACCTCCGAGAAGAACGAGCGCCGATCGCGCTCGGCGTCGTGGCTGATGCCGCTGATGACCCGCGTGGGGCTGACGCGGCTCTACGTGCGCAAGCTGGCCCAGCAGCTCCCCGAGCCGGCGGCGTCGGGCCTCCGGGCCGAGGACGGGACCCGGGCCGCCACCCGCACCCACGTGGCCGAGGTCGTCGGCTCGCTCGCCGACCTACGGCGGCTGGAGGCCGACCCACCCGTGCTGCCCGACGTGGCCCTCACGGTCATCTCCGGCACCCGAGCGGGCCGGTTGGAGGGCGGGCACCGCCCCGAGCTCGTCGCCGCCCACCGGGCCCGCGCCGACGCCGCCGCCCAGGGCCGCCACGTCGAGGCGCAGCGATCGGGCCACATGGTGCCCTTCACCGAGCCCG
>DASVEC010000113.1:0-5368 GCA_036380755.1 Iamia sp.
GACCTCGGCGCCGGCGCGCACCAAGGCGTCGACCTCGGCGACGGCGGCCTCGATGTCGTCGAGGTGACGCTCGACCACGCCCTGCGGGGTCAGGAAGCAGAACGTCACCCGCACGACCTCCTCGCCGGTGGCGCCGCCGACGGCGAGGGCGTAGGAGGCGCCCTGCAGCCGGTAGCCGGCGACCCGGCGGTCGAGCTCGGCGGGGTCGGCCGTGGCGGCGGTCTTGTAGTCGACGACGACCAGGCCGTCGGGGCCGCGGTAGAGCAGGTCGACGTAGCCCTCGAGGATGCGGTCGCCGACGGGGGTGCTGGCGAAGACCTCCCGCCAGTGGGGCGCGGCCGCGGCCTCGCGGACCGACGGCGAGCCGAGGGCGGCGTGGACCAGCTGGGCGACCACGGCCTCGCGGTCGGAGACCGCCTCGGCCGCGGCCTGGGCGGTGACGGCGGCGGCCACGAGCGGGTCCTGGGCGCCGGCCGTGAGGGGCACGGTCTGGAGCACGCCGTGCACGGCCCGGCCCACGGCGGTGCCGTAGCGCCCCTTGAGCCACGGCGGGCGGTCGAGGTCGCCGGGGCGCTTGTGGAGGCCGGCGTCGTCGCCGTCGGGCGCCCGGTCGAGCTCGTGGTCGACGGCCACGGTGGCGAAGTCGAGCGCCAGCTGCCCGGTCGGGGTCTCGGCCACCGGGTCGGCCACCGGGCTCGTCCCGGCGGCCGTCTCGGGCCGCTCGACGTCGGGGCGCCCCTCGTCGGTGAGCGCCGTCGCCGCCACCGGGGTCGGCCGTCCGGCCGCGGCGAGGGCCTCGTCGCGCGCCGCCTCCCACGCGTCCAGGGGACCGAGCGGCTCGGCCTGCGCCGCCGGCTCGGGCACGGAGGCCAGCAGCGGCGGCTCGGCGGGGGGACCGTCGGGCAGGGCGTCGAGGAGGTCGCCCATCCCGGCGACGAGGAGCTCGGCGTTGGTGCGGCTGGCGGGCGCCGGCTCCCTCTTCCGCTCGATCCGGTGGAGCGAGACCACGAGGTGGTCCTGGGCCCGGGTGGTGGCCACGTAGAGGAGGCGCATGCGCTCGTCGAGATCCATCTGCTCGTCGACCGGGCGGTTGGCGGTGTAGGTGGAGGTCTCGGCGTGCTTGCCCAGGTAGTAGGCGACGCCTCGGGGGGTGAACTTGGCGTCGCCGGCAGTGGCGGCCCGGCGGGGGTACGAGGTGGCGCCGGAGACGATGGTGATGGGGAACTCGAGGCCCTTGGCCGCGTGGATGGTCATGATCCGCACGGCGTCGTCGTCGGTCTCGGGGAGGATCGCCTCGGCCACCCGGGCCCCCTCCTCGGTCTGGTGGCCGATCCACCCGAGGTAGCCCCGCAGGTCGCCACCGGTGGCGTCGGTCCACGCCCGGGCCTGGTCGATCACGAAGCGGAGCCGGCGCCAGACGTCGCGAGGGCGGCCCTCGGCGAAGGCCAGCTCGAGGGCCCGGCGGTCGCGGACGATCCGGTCGAGCAGCGCCGAGGGGCTGGTCCACGCCCGTTCGTCGTGCCAGCGGCGCAGGACGGCGAGACCGGCGGCCACCGGGTCGTCGGCCGGCACCGTGTCGGGCTGGTCGGAGGTGTAGGCCCAGTGGCCACCGCGCTCGACCCGGAACCGGTACAGGTCGTCGTCGCCACAGCCGAAGAGGGGCGTGCGCAGGGCCGACACGGTGCGGAGCTCGTCGGTGGGATCGGCGACGGCCCGGACGACGAGGAGGAGGTCGCGCACGGCCCGGCTGGCGTAGACCAGCGAGCTGGCCTCGGTCCGGTAGGGGATGCCGGCCTCGGACAGGCCCTCCTCGAGGAAGGGCAGCGAGGTGCGGGCCGGCACGAGGATGGTGACGTCGCCGAGCTTGGCGTCGCGCCACCCGCCGGCGCCGTCGCCCACCTGCCAGGCCTCGTCGCGCGCCCGCCGGATGGTGGCGACCACGTCGGCGGCCTCGGCCCGCCGGACCTCGGACGCGCTGGGGCGGCCGGTGTGGGCGTGGCGACCGAGGACGGCGACGGTGGGCCCGGCATCGCCCGGCGGGTCGGTGCGCACGGCGTCGAGCGCGGTGTAGTCGGGGCGGGGCGTGAGCGGCAGCTCGTCGTCGGGCGGCTCCGCCATGAGGGCGCCGAACGTGGTGTTGACCCAGTCGGTGACGCCGGGGACGGTGCGGAAGTTGGCGGTGAGGGTGACGGCGCCCCCGGCGCCGTCGTCGGCCAGCAGCTGCTGGGCGTCGAGGAAGACGCCGATGTCGGCCCGGCGGAAGCGGTAGATCGACTGCTTGGGGTCGCCGACGACGAACAGGCGGCCGGGGGCCACGGGCACGTCGCGCCAGTCGCGGGCGGCCGCGTCGTCGGCGGTGGGGTCGGCGGCGGCGATGCGCACGGCCAGCTCGATCTGGATGGGGTCGGTGTCCTGGAACTCGTCGAGCAGCAGCCGCTGGTAGCGGTCGTGCAGGGCCTGCCGGGTCCGGGCCCCGTGGACGGGGTCGCGCAGCAGGGATCGGGCCAGCACGAGCAGGTCGTGGAACTCCAGGGTGCCCCGCGACCGCCGTTCGGCGGCCGAGGCCAGGGTGAAGCGGCGGATGGCGGCGCCGAGGTGGTGGGCGCACTCGTCGGCGATCTGGCGGAGCACCCCGTCGACCAGCTCCTCGAGCGACCGGAGATCGGCCTTCACCACGTCGGCGCTGACCCGCCAGCTGCCCTTGCGCCCGCCCCGGAGCCGGAACGTGCTGGTGCTGGCCCGGGCCTGGCGGAGCGCCTCGACCTGGGCCTCCTCGTCGGTGGCGGCCCGGACGGTGGCGGCCCACTCCTGGACCTCGTTGAGCTTGATGCACAGCAGGTCGGTGGGGTCGATGCACTCGCCGACCAGGTCGCAGACCTCGTCGACCCGGTCGAGCACGCCGGCGACCCGGGGCCCGGCCGGGCGGGGCGGCGGGGCGTCGGGGTCGACCAGCTCGTCGACGAGGTCCCAGTTGGCGTCGAAGGTGCGGGCCAGGGCGTGGGGCGTGGTGTCGCGCACGCCGGCGGCGAACAGCAGCAGGAAGGTGCGGGCGAAGGCGGGATCGGCGTAGAGCTCGTCGGAGAAGCGGGCCCAGCGCCGCTCGAACTCGACGCCGGAGGTGACCTCGTCGAGCACCTCGACCCGGGGCGGCAGGCCGGCCTCGACCGGGTGCTCGACCAGGATGCGCTGGGCGAAGGAGTGGAGCGTGCCGATGGCGGCGCCGTCGAGCTCGTCGAGCGCGGCGCGGCACAGGGTGGCTCGCGGGTGGCCGGGATCGGCGGTGGCGGTCTCCTCCAGGCTCCGGCGGAGGCGCTCGCGCAGCTCGGCGCCGGCCTTCTCGGTGAAGGTGATGGCGGCGATGCCGGACAGGGGCACCGGTGGGTGCGTACCGGTTCGCCCAACGCCCTCGCCGGTGACGAGCGAGATGACCCGGCCGACCAGCGCCGTGGTCTTGCCCGAGCCGGCGCCGGCCTCGACGAACAGCGTCTCGTCGAGCGCCGAGGCGATCCGCTCGCGAGCCGCCTGATCCGGCGGAGGGGACTGGTCAGCCATGAGCGGCGGCTTCGGGCGAGGGGGCGTCGTCGGGATCGGCGCGGCGGTCGGGGTCGATGAGGGTGAGGTAGCCGGCCAAGGCCGGGTCGGCCGCCTTGGCCTCCCACGCCCGGCGCAGGTCGGCCACGCCGAGGAAGTCGGGATCGCAGCTCCAGCACGGGTTCCAGGGCTGACCCTGGTGGTCGGTGGGGTGGGCCGGGAACAGACCGGCCTCGATGCCCTCGACGATGAGGCCGAGCGTCTCGGAGATGCGCTCGGAGATCTCGGGGGTGAGGACGTAGCCCTTGGTGGCGAACCGGCCCTTGGACGAGACGAACCAGTACTCCGAGCGCACGTCGGTGTCGGGCTCGCCGACGGCGGCCCGGGCGGCGGCGCCGTACACGGCGAGCTGGAGGTGGGTGCCGCCCTGGTCCGGGTTGCGCTCCGACAGGCTCTGGAAGGAGCTGGCGCTGCCGGTCTTGTAGTCGGCCACCACCAGCCCACCGGCGTCGGTGCGGTCGATGCGGTCGATCTGGCCCCGGAACCGGACGCTTCGCCCGTCGGGCAGCGGCAGGGCCACGGGGGGCAGCTCCTCGTCGCCCAGCCCGAAGCCGAGCTCGGCGTGGAGGTGACGGGCGCCGTTGAGCCGGCGGACCTCCTCGTCGAAGGTCAAGGTGGCGTCGAGGTCGGCCAGGATCCGGGCCCGGTCGCGGCCCCAGAACAGGGCCCGGCCGGTGAGCCCGACGGCCTCGTAGGCGTCGCACCCGGCCTCGCCGATCTGGCGCAGGCGGAGCCGGTCGGCGGCCGTCCACGGGTCGGTGGGGGCGGGGCGCAGGGCCGCCGGTCGGGCGAGCACCTCGAGCACGAAGGTCTCGAGGGCGGCGTGGACCAGGCTGCCCCGGTCGAGCGCCGAGATGCTGAGCGAGTCCTCGGGGTTCTCGACCTCGCGCACGCCGAGCACCGACCGGACGAAGTAGTCGAACGGGCAGCGGGCCCAGCGCTCGAGCCCGGTGGCCGAGGCGACCCGGCCGCTGTCGGGGTCGGCCGGCGAGGCCATCGGCAGACCGGCGAGGTTGCCGTCGAAGCGCGTGAGGCGGGACGATCCCCGGCCCGCCACCACATCGGCACCGGCGGCGAGGACGGGGTCGCCCAGGGCGAGGACCGGGTCGAGCGACCGGGGCCCGGCCCCGGCGGCCAGGAGCGAGCGGAGCCGGTGCTCCTGGGCCGTCGCCGGCTGGGCGAAGGAGCGCAGGGCGTGGTCGAAGCTGTGGATGTGGTCGACCCAGGGGGCGCCGAGGCCGGGCAGGTCGTCGCCCCACACCCGCTCGCCGGCCAGGTGGCCGGCCACGTCGAGCAGCCAGCGCGACGGCACCCGGTCGCGCCCGCCGCGCAGGTCGCCCCGGGGGAAGCAGAGGACCTGGCGCTCGGCCGCGGCGGTGGCGGCGAGGACGTGCCGGTGCTGGCGGGCCACGCCGTCGCGCCGGAGGGGCAGGAGGCCGTCGACGGCGCGGCGCTCGGCGTCGGGCAGCAGCGAGTCGTCGCCCGGCGGCCGCGGCGCCAGGCCCTCGGCCAGCCCCACGACGACCACCAGGTCGAGGTCGAGGCCCACGCCCATCGTGAGCGGGCCGACGAGGACGCCGTCGCCGAACCGCCCGACCCGGCCGGTGTCGGACTCGAGCTCGACGGCGAGGGTCCGCACCAGCACGTCGAGCCCGACCGGCCCCTCGACCTCGTCGAGGGCGGCGAGCCGGTCGATGGCCAGCTCGACCCGCTCGGCGGCGCGGCGCTCGACCTCGTCGCCGGGCCAGTCCTCGCGGTGGGCGGCGGTGCCCAGCAG
>DASVEC010000114.1:0-4251 GCA_036380755.1 Iamia sp.
AGCAGCACCCAGCGCTCCTCGGAGGCGATGGGCACGACCGGCTGGACCACGACGGCGGGCTCGCGGGCCAGCAGCTCTGCCGTCGCCGTCCACGCCGCGGCGACGTCGTCGGCCCGGGTGACGCCGACCCCGGATGAGCCCTCGTTGGGCTTGACGACCACCGGCGGCGGCTGCTCGACCATGGCGTCGTCGAAGGCGGCGCGAGCGTCACGGCCGTCGACCCACGCCTGACGCATGTCGCCCAGCACGAGGGCGGTCGCCACGGTGGGGATGCCGTCGAGGCCCAGGCGCTGGGCGGCGGCCGCCTTGTCCCGGGCCACCGCGGCGGCGACGCCGTCGTTGAGCGACAGCAGGTAGCCGTAGGCCTCCAGGTGGCGGTGGCCGTTGCCGACCCGGACGATCCACCCGCCGGCCCGCTCCTCGTGGACCAGCCCGCGGCGGGACGCGATCTCGGCCAGGGCCCGGTTGAGGAAGCGGCGCCTCATCCGGGCCGTCCCGCGGCCCACCGCAGCTCGTCGGCCAGCCGGAGCTCCGGGTCGATCTCGACGTCGGTGGTCAGCGCCTCGAGAACGGTCAGGAAGCGGCGGACCTCGGCCACGTCGTGCACCCGGAGGATGACGCCGGGCCGGCTGCCCACCGCGGCGATGGCGGCGAGCGTGCCGGCCAGGCGGTCCTTGGGCCGGGTGAGGGTGAGGGCGCCGACGAAGTCCTTGCGGGACAGGGCGAGCAGCATGGGCCGCCCGTCGGGATCGACCTCGTCGAGCGCCCGCAGCACCTCGATGGTCTGGGCGGGCGTCTTGGTGAAGTCGGGACCGGGGTCGACGGCGATGGCGTCGTCGGCGATGCCGGCGGCGCGGGCCTCGGCGACCTTGTCGGCGAGGAAGCGACGCACCACGCCGACCACGTCGCCGTCGTAGAGGTCGGTCGCCTGGAGCCGCTGCTTGGGGGCGGCGGCGGTGTGCATGACGACGATCGCCGCGCCCCGGTCGGCCACGAGGGGGGCGAGGCCGGGGTCGCGCAGCCCGCTGACGTCGTTGACGATGTGGGCACCGGCGTCGAGGGCGGCAGCCACCACCGGGAGCTTGTAGGAGTCGACCGAGATGACCACGTCGGGCCGGGCCGCGGCGAGGGCGGCCACCAGCGGGACCACCCGCTCGCACTCGACGTCGGGGTCGACCTCGGGGACGCCGGTGCTGGCCGACTGGCCGCCGACGTCGATCACCGCGGCTCCGTCGTCGGCCAGGGCGAGGGCCTGGCCCACCTGGGCGTCGAGGGCCCGGACCCCCGGGTCGGAGAAGGAGTCGGGGTTGGCGTTGACCACGCCCATCAGGACCGGCCGGGACAGGTCGAGCGTGCGGTCGGCGAGGCGGAGGCTCGAGCGGAGGGGCCGGAGGTTCACCCGGGTACGTTCGCGCACCCGCCGGTGCGATCAGGCGGTGACGGCGTCGCGCTCGCGGACGGCCAGGTCGACCAGGCGGCCGGCCCCCTGGGCCTCGGCCACGGCCACGGCGGTGGCGAAGCGTTCACGGCTGCGATCCTCGTCGCCCTCGGTCCGGGCCAGCACGGCCTCGCCGACGAGGAGGTTGACCTCGCCCCAGCGCTCGCCGAGCGTCTCCATCTCCCGCCGGGACTCGGCCAGGACGTCCCGCGCCTCCGCCAGCCGGCCCTGGAGCACGAGCTGGTGGCCGAAGGCAGCCTGGAACATGGTGAGCCCCGAGCGCCCTCCGACCCCCGTGTACAGGGCCCGGCCCTGGGCGAAGCGCTCGAGCGCCTCGTCGACCTGGCCCCGCCCGGCGAGGACGACGCCGCGGTGCATCAGGATCTGGCCGCTCCAGAAGGCGAACTGGGCCTGCGGGTCGACCTCCATGCCGATCTCGGTGTAGCGCTCGGCCTCCTCCCAGGCGCCGATCGACAGGGCGGTGGTGGCGGCGAAGCCGCACACCGAGCTGACGACGAACCGGTCCGGCGTGTCGGAGATCATCCGGTCGTAGCGGGCGAAGCAGTCCTCGATCGCCATGTCGCCGTGCACCACGTGGTTGAACAGCCAGAAGCAGGTGGTCACCAGGAGGCGTTCGAGGGCGAAGGCGTCGGGGGGCGGACCGGCCTGGTCGTACAGCTCGATCGACCGGTCGAGGCGCTCGGCCGCCAACGCGATCTCACCCTTCATCCACGCCAGGATGCCGGTGGACTCGATGCCGTCGCCCCGGGCCGCCGGGTCATCGTCGGCGGCGGTGAGCTCGACGAAGGCGGCCGAGCGGACCTCGGCCTCGGCGATCCGGGTCGACGTGGCCAGGGCCGAGAACTGGAACCAGGTGACGTCGAGGAGGGCGCGGCGCCGGCCCGTCCGCTCGCCCAGCTCCTTGGCCCGGTCCATCATGTCGGCCGACTCGACGCCCTGGAAGTAGCGCAGGGCCCGGCCCACCTCGAGCAGTCGGAGGATGGCGTCGAGCTCGGCCTCGTCGTCGGCCGGCGAGGCGCTGGTGGCCCGGCGGAGCTGGACGGCCTTGGCCAGCAGGTCCTCGGCAGCGGGGTAGGCGACCCGGTGGAGGGCGACCTCGGCCGCCTGCTCCAGGGCCGCCGCGGCCCGCTTGCCGACGCCGACGGGGGCGGCCCGCCAGAGGTGGTCGGCCAGGATCTCGACGTCGTCGATGCCGGCGCCCCGCGCCTCGATGGCGTCGGCCGCCTTGAGGTGCACGCGGGCTCGGCGGAGCGAGGTCATGTCGTCGACGAGGACCTCGCGGACCAGGGCGTGGCTGAAGCGGAGGTGCCCGGGTCGGTCCTCGACCTCGACCAGCAGGCGGTGGGCGACGGCGGGGTCGAGGGCGTCGAGGGCCCGGTCGAGGCCGAGGCCGGCGGCGCGGGCCAGCAGCTCGAGCTCGACGTCGCGCCCGAGGACGGCGGCGACGCCGAGCAGCTCCAGGGTGGCCTCGGGGAGCCGGGTGAGACGGCGGCGGATGACGTCGCCGACGGTGGCCGGCACCTCGCCGCGGAGGTCGCCTTCCTCGTCGAGCAGCCGGGCCAGCTCGAGGGCGTAGAACGGGTTGCCCTCGGCCCGGGTGTGGATGGCCGTGGCCACGTCGGGCAGGACCTCCCGGCCCGCGACCCGGCCCAGGATCTCGGCCGTGGCCCCGGGGGCCAGGCCATGGAGACGGAGGCGGCGGCTGCCGGGCCGGCGGGCGATCGTGGCGAGCGCGTCGGTGACGGCGTCGGTGCGGCCCACCTCCAGCCGGCGCATCGTCGCCACGACCAGGACGCCGGCCGGCAGCCGTCCGGCCAGGTAGCCGAGCAGCTCGAGCGAGGCGGCGTCGGCCCACTGGAGGTCGTCGAGCAGGACGGCGACGGGCCGGGCGGCGCCGGCGGCGCCGAGGATCTCGGCCACGGCGTCGAAGCGCTCGTACTGGACGGCCTGGGCCTGGACGGCGGCGGGCCCGGACCCGGCCGGGGCGCCACCCGCGAGCAGCTCGCCCAGCTGGGCCGGCACCGCGTCCACGGCGGCCGCCAGGGCCCGCAGCGGCGCCAGCCAGGGCCACAGCGCCGGCGCCGCGCCGCCCTCGTCGCTGCGGCCCCAGACGGCCGCGCCGCCCTGGGCGGCGACGTGGGCCCGCAGCTCCTCGACGAGCCGGGTCTTGCCGATGCCGGGCTCGCCCTCGACGACGACGATGCGACCGTCGTGGGCCGACTCGCCCAGGGCCGTCACCAGCTGGGCCCACTCGGGCTCGCGCCCGACGAGCGGAGCCTGCACCAGCGTGGCCCCCCTGACCTCCGGGGCGGGGGTGTCGGGGGTGGGCGCGGCCGCCGGTGCCGCCGGCGCGGGCCCGACCGCCAGCGCCGGGTCCTGGGACAGGATCGCCGTCTCGAGGTCGCGCAGCTCGCGGCTGGGCTCGATGCCGAGCTCGTCGCGCAACGTCCGGCCGGCATCGGACAGCGCGCGGAGGGCATCGGCCTGGCGGCCCGAGCGGTAGAGGGCGAGGGCCAGCTGGCCCTGGAGGCGTTCGCGGAGCGGATGGGCGGCCACGGCCTCGGCCAGCTCGGCGGCGACGGCGTCGTGGCGGCCGACGGCGAGGTCGGCGGCGAAGCGGTCCTCGAGGGCCGCCAGCCGGCGCTGGTCGAGCCGGGTGGCCAGCCCGCTCAGGGCCTCGACGTCGGCGAACTCGCCGAGGGCCGGGCCCCGCCACAGGCCCTCGGCCTCGACCAGGGCGCCCCGGGCGGCGACGGCGTCGCCCACGTCGAGCAGCTCGCGGCCCCGGTCGG
>DASVEC010000115.1:0-11389 GCA_036380755.1 Iamia sp.
CGGTGATCCCGTGGTGGATCACTGTCAGACCGACTCACCCCGCTCCGCCGGGGCACCTCGTCCCACCCGCCTCGGCCAGCCGTCCCCTCATCGAGGGCACCCTGACTCTGCTCCTCGACCCCACCGACGTCCCCCTCGCGACCTGCCTGCCCCAGACGTCCTCCCGGCCGTTCGTCGCGCAGAGCGCCGCGTACCACACACCGGTCGGAGAGTGCGACGACGAGGATCCCACCGACGCCGAGCGACGCGAGGCGATGGCCGGCATCTACATCTCGTCCGAGGGGACTGATGGTGGCCACTGCGAGGGCGGGACCCCGACCGAGGAGTTCATGGAGTGCACGGCCCAGAGGGAGGGAGCCCCCGACGGCGTGAGGATGTGCGGCATAGCGAGCCTGGACCGGATGTGGGGCACCCCCTCTGACTACCTCCGAGCGGCCGCTCAGATCGGCGGGTTCTTCCACGAAGGATTCGACGCCGCCCTCTGTGCCGACGCCGCGGTCAACGGGGGCGAGCTCGCCTGGACCTGCGGAGCCATGATCCCCATCGTCGGCACGCCCGGGAAGTGGGCCCGAAACACCCGCAAAGCGATGAGCGCCTCCGACGCCGGCGGAGATGCGGCCCGAGCCTCCGACGAGGTCGCCAGGGCGGCCGCCCGCGCGGGCAGTGACGGGAACACCCGTGTCTGGTACAACCGCCATCACCAGCTCACGGACGGTAGGCACACCATCGACGCGGACGGGATGGCTCCCCACAAGACCGGCTCGTTCGCCGACGGAAAGAGCCAGTGGTTCTCCGGAGTCGACGCCGAGAGGGCGACCTTGGACGCCGCACGGTTCGCCGATGAGAACGGCCTCTGGGTCGGCGCCTCCGCAAAGGTCCCTGTCACCAATGGGGTTGTGGGTGCGACAGCCCGGAACGGCGAGCCGACGACATGGATCAACGTCTACCGGAATGACAACGGATTCGTTCACGGATCGCCAGGGAACCCGCCGTGACGCTCGAGGTCTCGGCTCTGTTCTTGGGGCTGGCCGAGCTCGAGTGGCAGGGCGCCGAGGCCTTGGCCACCGCAGCGGGGCTAGCCGACGCGATCGGAGGGGCAGCCGATCACGACGACGGAGCGGGAGAAGACTGGGCCCGTGTTCTCCTCGCCAGAGAGCAGGTGGGCATGGTGCACATGCGCCGGCCAATCGCCCTCGTCGAGCCAGACCTCCCGCTGCCGGCACGGGGGCACGAACTGCTGCTCATCGTGAGCCTCCCGCTCGGCGTCCCCAACATGCGGGCAACGCCGGAGGCGATCGATCAGGCCTTCGGCCATGGCGGGCACTCGCCGGCCGTGCTCGATGTGGTCTTCTCTCCCATGGATCTGTGGTTCGCCACGGTGTGACACGGCGGAACGCCTTGAGGAGGAGTCGTTGCTCGCGTTCTTGAAGGGCCTCCGATGAGCAGAGACGGCCGCGCGACAGCCGAGCTGGTCGCCGAACATGCCGAACGCCTCTCCCGCGGTGATCTCGAGGGTTGCGGGGAGGACGCGAATCGGATCCTGGACAGGGTCCATCGGGGTGAGAGCGTCGAGGTGTTGAGGCCGTTGTTCGACGCGGGCGACGTCGAGTGCACGAAGAGCCTTACGTTCATCCTGTCCGAGTTGGGCCTACGGTCGATCGGGACGATGGGCTGGCTCAACGTGTTGCTGGACTACCCCGACGAGTACGTGCGTCACTACGCGATCATCGCGGTGCAGCACTCCGGCTCGCTGGAGGACGATGAGGTGGTTGCCAAGGCGATCTCAAAGATCGGCGACTCTCGGCCTGTGGCGTTGGCGGTGACACGGTTCCTCGCGCTGGGTTCGCTACGTCAGATCGCTACGGCCGTGCCGCTTCTCGACGGTGACCTGGGCGAGGCGGTGGCGTGGCTTGCCGGCGAGGACTTCGGAGAGTGGGGACGCTTCAGCTCTCACGGCGGGGTGGTCCCGCTGGTGGCCGTGGCCGCTGCATTCCGGCTCCGCGCCCTCGGTGATCCAGCACCGTTGGATGCCCTGATGGAGGACGACCGCGAGCTCGTGGGTGATGCCGCTCGGTTCGTGGCTCGCTTCCAGCCGCTTCCGCAGGCGGGTCGGGACATCCTGCATCGGATCGCGCGGGACTCCGCCGGCGACTGACTGCAGGAGGTTCGCCTTGGAGGGTGAGTGGTGGTGATCGGGTCTGAGGTCTTCGGTGATCGCATCCGCTTTTCCGGGATTCGGCAGGGCAATGGCCACTTGGATATCACGGACTAGGACTGATGAGGCCTGTTCTACGAGCATCGTTCAGCCCCGATGTCGAGGATCTCGAGTCGTTCGCGCCCCCTGCTGACGCGCCGTGGTCGGTCTACGTCGTGCTTTTGGTGGGACCTGATGGGAGCGAGGGAGAGGAATCCTTCGGGGTCACGATCTGCAACGCGCTGTGGCTCGAAGACAAGGCGAAGGCCATCGGGGTCCTCCTCGGACGTCACCACCTCGTGATGCCGTCCTTCGACTGGGCACGAGCGCAAGCGTTCATCGATTCGTTTCTGGCGCGGTGCGACGGCGATACCTGGCCCGCAGTGGCGGCCCGCGTTGGCCGCCTCGGCTACTGGGAGTTCGAGGACTACCAGCCATGAAGGTGATCGGACCGCCAGGCTCGTCGATCAAACCATCGACGCGCAGCTGAGATGGGCCCACGCCGCCGGCCTGATCGTGGAGCGGCAACGTCGGAGGCCCCCACGCCGGGCCACGGGATCTACGTTCAGAACCGATGAAGACAGACCACGCCGCCGACCTGGCGGCAGAGCTCCAGCGGTGGCAGAACTTCGACGAATGCCTCCTCATCGGCTTCCGCCTGGTCCAGGGCATCTATGCCGCCCATCTGACCTTTGACTACATATGGGAGTCGGAGGGGCAGGTCCGCGCCGACCTTGGTCGTGTGCGACGCCCTATCGAGCTGCTACTTCATGGACTCGAGAGCATGGAGCTTGTTGGTGGTCTGCCTGACGCACAGCGCCGGCAACCTGAGTTGCTCGATTGGGGGATAACGGAAGTGACCCTGGTGACTGCTGAGGAAGGTCCAGCGGGCTCGCTCCGTGTCGATGTCTGGTGGCCGGGCGAACGCCGGCTCACGTTCGTGGCGAACGAGGCCGAGGTCGTCGAGCCCGACGCCCCCCGCTAGCTGTTGTGGCTTGAGATGGCAGCCCATCGACCGCCCCCGTCGGGTCGGTGGGAGCATGATGGACACATGGACGTGGAGCCGCCGTGACCTCGGCCGTCGTGCGAAACGTTCACTCGCCTGATGTTGAGGAGGTCTGGACAGCAAGGCCCCTGGTCGAGGTGCCCGATCCGTTCCTGCTCGAGCTCGACATCGGTCCCGCAGGGCAGGCCGGGGTGGAGCTCGACCCGGGTGGCGAGATCCCGGAGTGGGTGAAGGACGCTGCCCCCTACGTGATCGGGTGCGCCTTGTTCTGCGGTCCCATCATCGCTGTCGCGTACCTGGGCCCGGTGCTGCGGTTCGGGTACCCCGAGCGCAACGGTGTCATCGACCACCTCGGCCGGCCGGAGGGCCTCCTCGGTGAGCCCGAGGCAATCGGCAATCGGAGCACACGCATTTCCGTTGCTCTCGATGACCTATCTGGCACTGGGAGTGTCCAATCGCGTGTCATGGCCGCCGTGACGAGGTCCGCCGGAGGTCGAGGTGATCCGTTCGACAGGGAGCTCATGCACCTGTACAACTTCCGACGACTCTCGACAGTTCACTTCTTCGAGGGAGGTCGGCCCGTTGCCAACCCATTTGGCTGATGGTGGATCGGTCGGGTTCCTCCGGCTGTTCCACGTCGAGATCTTTCGCGGAGGGATGAACCGCCTCCTGCTCCGATCCTGGGCGACGGACGCCGACCCGGAGCGCCTCGAGGTGCTGTTCCAGTACGTTCAGCGCCTCGACACCCCCATGACGTTCGAAGGTCTCGCCATCGAGGAGGCCACGGTCGAGGACGGCGACGACGAGCCCTGGGCGACCCTGCGGGTTCAGTTCCCTGAGTGCCGGGTCTACCGCCTGCTGTCGGGTGGATCCATCGTCGGCCGCGTCCTTGCGGCCGCATGTGTCCACGGTGCGGACAATGAGCGCGCCGACGCACCGTCGATGTTCACGGCGATGTGAAGGTGGCCGATCGACCGATCGTGTGCCGGCCCGAGGTTCCAGTCCAGGTGGTCCGGTTCGTCGCCCCAACCGGAGTGGACCTCGTGGTCCGACGAACCGAGGCTCGACCCCGCCGTCGTCGAGCAGGTGTTCGGCGAACGACCCGATCCCTCGTGGCGCTTCTACACGCTCGACGAGATGCGTGACATGACCGAGGACTGGCACCGAGAGGCCGATCCGGTGTGGTTCGGGACGCCCCCGGATGACATCGATCCCCGATGTTCGGTGCTCATCGGAGAGCTTGGCTACGACCGGCCCTTCGCCCTCGACCTCCGGATCGGTGCCGCCATCCGGTTCATGACCATCGGCGGACGTTGGCGCCCGATTGCTGAGTCCTTCCCGGCGCTGCTCATCGCACTGGGCATCGAGCGAACCTGACCACAGGCGCGACGTCGCTGACCAAACCCGCTAGCCGGTTGCGGTGTCGGTGGAGCCGACTGTTTGGTGCAGGGCGAAGGTGAGGCTGGTGATCTGTTGGCAGGTGCGGGTGATGGCCGTGTCGTCCATGGCTGCGGTGGTCTGTTCGATGGAACCGTCACCGGTGAGCCGGTCGAGGAGGTCGCGGATCTGGGTGGCGAGGTCGGTGGGGACGTGGGGTTCGGGCCAGAGGCCGGACAGGGCGCCCTCGACGCGGCTGAGCTGGCGCCAGGCGGTCACCAGCCGGTCCCGAGGGGGTTCGGTGCCTGCGGCGAGGCTCATCACGGCCAGGCCGAAGCGATAGGCGACCTCCAACAGCTCGTTGGTGCCCTGGTCGGCGGGGCCGTCGTGTCCGTTGCTCATGGTGCCCCGACTGCGTTCGCCGTGGCGGTCAGCCGCCATGTCTCCCGGGGTCGAGCCACAACCACCAGGTGTAGCACTCATCAGGTCGCGGCCCGTGCGAGATCTCAGGGGGTGCAGGCGGCAGGCAACCGCCGCACAGCCTTCGCGACTGGCTCCTGTCGGTCCAGGTCTCACGTCGTGAGGGCGCGTCTCACGCCGAAGGGGTGACCCGGTCGACGACGGCCGGCGCATCCGAACGGAGAAGAACGTGTCCTCACGTCCCCAACGCCACATCCATCCGCTGCGCCGGCTGCTCGCCGGCACCGTGATCGGCGGGAGCCTGCTCGTCGGTCTCAACCAACCAGCAGGCGCCGCGGTCATCGCGACGTTCTCGAAGGGCGTGCTCAGCGTCGTCGGCGACAACGCGAACAACACCATCACCGTCAGCCGCAACGCCGCGGGTGCCCTGCTCATCAACGGCGGTGCCGTGCAGGTCCAGGGCGGCACCGCGACCGTGGCCAACACCCAGCTGATCCAGGTGTTCGGCCAGGGGGGCAACGACACCGTCACCCTCTCCGAGACCAACGGCGCGGTCCCGAAGGCGAGCCTCTTCGGCGGCACGGGGAACGACGTCCTCACAGGCGGCTCCGGCCGCGACCAGCTCTTCGGGCAGGCGGGCAACGACACCGTGCTCGGCAAGGGTGGCTTCGACTTCCTCTTCGGCGGAACGGAGAACGACACCCTCACCGGCGGCGATGCCGATGACCAGGTCTTCGGCGAGGCGGGCGACGACCGGATGATCTGGAACCCGGGCGACGACACCGACCTGAACGAGGGCGGTGGTGGCATCGACACCGTCGAGGTCGTCGGCGGCAACGGCCTCGAGGTGTTCACCACCACCGCCAACGGGACGCGGGTGCGCTTCGATCGCCTCGACCCGGCGCCGTTCAGCATCGACGTGGGGACGTCGGAGAAGCTCGTCCTCAACGCCAACGGCGGCGACGACCGCTTCTCGGCCACCGGCAACCTCGCCGCCCTGATCGCCATCACCGTGGACGGCGGCACCGGTGCCGACACGATCCTCGGGAGCAACGGGGTCGATGTCCTCCGCGGCGGTGACGGGGTCGACTTCGTCGACGGCCAGCAGGGCAACGACGTCGCCTTCCTGGGCGCCGGCGACGACGCCTTCCAGTGGGACCCGGGCGACGGCAGCGATGTCGTCGAGGGCCAGGACGGCTCCGACGCCCTGCGGTTCAACGGTTCCGCCGCCAACGAGTCCTTCGCCGCGACGGCCAACGGCGGGCGGGTGCTGTTCACCCGCAACGTCGCCAACATCGTCATGGACAGCAACGACCTCGAGGTGCTCGACGTCCGAGCCCTCGGCGGCGCCGACACGATCACCGTGGGCGATCTGAGTGGTACCGACGTGACCTCGGTCGACGCCAACCTCGCTGCTGCCCTCGGCGGCACTGCCGGCGACGGCCAGCCCGACAACGTCATCGCCACGGCCACGAACGGGGAGGACCAGATCGTCGTGGACGGCGACGCCGCACGGGCCTCGGTCAGTGGTCTGGCGGCCCGAGTGGCCGTGACCGGCGGCGAGACCGCCAGGGACCGGCTCATCGTGAACGCGCTCGCCGGCGACGATGTCGTCGACGGGACGGGGCTGACCGCCGCCGCCATCGGCTTCACCGCCAACGGCGGTGCCGACGACGACATCCTCCTCGGCGGCAGCGGCCACGACGTGCTGCTCGGCGAGGCCGGCGACGACGTCCTCATCGGCGGCCCCGGCACCGACGTCGTCGACGGGGGGACGGGCGACGACGTCGACATCCAGCTCGCCCACGGCCGTCGCGTCGGCACTGCCGGAGCCGACACCGTCCGGTCCGCGGCCCCGGCGACCAGGTCCTGGTTGGCCGCCCACGCCACGGTCGTCGACGGCTCGCATGTCGTCTCCGTCGGCGGCGCATCCGTGGTGCTTCCGGAGGCCGTGCCGGCCGGCGGCTGAGGCGAACCCCAAGAGTCAGATCGTCATGCCTCGCAGGTCGCGGCGGGAACCGACGCCGAGCTTTCGGTACACCTTGCGCAGGTGGTAGTCGACCGTCCGGGCGCTGATGAAGAGGCGGGCGGCGATCTCCGCGTTGGTGTCGCCGCCCGCCGCGAGCCGGGCGATCTGGCTCTCCTGGGGGGTGAGGTCGTTGGCCGTCTCGACGGACCGGCGCCGGGCCCGCTCGCCGGTGGCGGCCAGCTCGGATCGGGCCCGCTCCGTGAAGGCGGTCGCGCCCATGTCGGCGAAGATCGCGTGGGCGGCCCGGAGCTCGTCCCGGGCATCGGCTCGGCGCCGCCGGCGGCGCAGCCACTCGCCGAACACGAGGTGGGCCCGAGCGAGCTCGTTGCGGGCGGAGCTGCGAGCGAGCTGCTCGATGGCGGCGCGATAGAGGGCCTCGGCGTCGCCGTCGGAGGCGACGAGAGCGGCGCTGCGGGCATGGATGCCGAGGGCCAGCGGCCCGCCGGCGGCCCGGGCCCGGATGCCCAGGTCGTGGAGGGCCTGCTCGGCCACATCTGGCTCGCCGGCCCGGGTCGCCGCCTCGACCAGGTTGGGCAGGCCGCGGACCTCCATGCCGTACCACCCGGTGTCGATCGCGGCACGAGCGGCGGCCGCGGCCTCGGCGTACCGCCCCTGGCCGAGGTGGAGGATGGTGAGGGCGTGGTGGGCGATGGTCACCGTCGCGCCGATCCCGAGCCACCGGCTCGCCTCGATCATGCCGGCGAGCTCCTCCTTCAACCCGTCGCGGGACGCCTGCCAGGCGAGCAGCTCGGGGTGCCGGTAGATCTCGATCATCTCGGGGGTGGTGCCGAGGGTGGCCCGGAGCTGGTGACCCTCGACCAGGTGCTCCTCGGCGCCCCTCAGATCGCCGACGTCGGTTGCGCCCATCGACTGGACGAAGAGGATGATGTCGAGGTCCCGGAGGGCGCCCAGCCGGCGGGCTGTGGCCGCGGCGCGCTCCTGGAACCGGGTTCGCTGGTCGAAGGCCCAGGTCACCGTGCACAACGTGGTGCCGAGGGAGACGTGGGCGAGGAGCTCGTCGTCGGATGCGGCGGGCGAGGTGAGGGCCGCGATGGCGCGTCGGACGTCGGGGACGGCCTCCACGTAGCCCTCCAGCACGATGCGGGAGAAGGCGGCGAGGGTCGTGCGGTGAGCGACCGGCCCGTCGTCGTCGCCCCACCGGTCGACCACCGCCTGGGCGATGTCGGAGAGGGGCATCGGGAGGAGGTGCTCGCAGGTGGTCACGGCGCGGCACGCCTGGTGGACGGCCTGCCGGGCCCGCTCGGCGTCGTGGTCGGCGAACGCCCGAGCGGCCTCCAGGCAGCGGACGGGCGCCGTGGCGAAGGCGCCCTCCTCGCCGAGGGTGATGTCCAGATCGGCGAGGAGCAGGAGACGTCGCCCCTCGATGGAGGCGTCGAAGGGGCCGGGACCGATCTGGTCGAGGAGGGCGCGGGCCTGGATGGGCACGCCGGCGGTGAGCGAGGCCTCGGCCGCCCCCAGGAGGCGGCGCGACCGGGCGGCGGCGTCGACCGACAGCTCGGCGGCTCGGGCCAGGAAGCGCGAGCTGGCTGCGAACCCGCCCCGGGTGCGGGCCTGGGTGGCCGCGCCCTCGAGCGTGTCGGCCACGTCCTCGTCGGGACCCGCCGCCCCGGCGGCGCGGTGCCAGACCCGACGGTCGTCGTCGCCGACCCGCGTCATCGCCGTCGCCAGGGCGCGATGGGCACCGCGACGTTCGGGGCTGGTGGCCCCGCTGTACACGGCGGAGCGCACGAGGGGGTGGCGGAACTCGACCCGCTGGCGGACCACGACCACGCCGGCGACCTCGGCCTCGTGCGAGGCGTCGTCCGGCAGGCCGAGGGTGCGCGAGGCCGCCGTCAGGTACCCGACGTCACCGCTCGGCTCCGCCGCGGCGAGGAGGAGCCAGACCTGCGTGGACGGGGGCAGCGCCCGCACCTGGTCGAGGTAGTGCGCCTCGAGCCGGCCTCTGACGGGCACCGTCTCGGGCAGGACGACGCCCCCGGCCAGCCCGTACGACGCCAGCTCCCGCCCCAGGTCCGTGAGGGCCAGCGGGTTCCCGGCCATCGACATCACGACCTGATCGGCGACACCGGAGTCGAGCTCGCCGGTGTGGACCGACCGGAGGAGCTCGATGGCACTGACCCGGTCGAGACCCTCGACCTGGACGGTGGGCAGCCCGTCGACGCCGGTGCCCGCCGAGGCCCCGTCCCTCACCGCGAACAGGACGACGATGCCCTCGGCGTGCACCCGCCGCCCCAGGAAGGCGAAGACGTCGAGCGACTCGGGATCGATCCACTGGGCGTCGTCGACGCACAGGAGGAGGGGGCGGTCGGCCGCCGCTTCGGCCAGGAGCGACAGGGCGCCCAGGCCGACGAGCATCACGTCGGCGGCGTCGCCGTCCGCCAGGCCGCAGGCCACCTCGAGGGCTGAGCGCTGCGACCGCGGGACCCTCTCCAGGCGGTCGAGGAACGGGACCAGGAGGCGGTGGAGGGCGGCGAAGGCGAAGCCGGACTCGGCCTCGACCCCGACGACGTGGACCACCTCCAGGCCGTCGGCGGCCTTCGCCGCGTAGCCGAGCAGGGCGGTCTTGCCGATCCCCGGCTCGCCGCGGAGCACGGTCGCGCCGCTCAGGCCTGCTCGCGCCCCCTGCAGCAGGGCGTCCAGCGTCGCCCGCTCGTCCTCTCGATCCACCAGCACCACCCGTGATCTTGCCCCATCGGGGTGGCCGCGTCGGCCAGGTGACTACGCGCCACGCGTGATGCGACCGGCGGCGAACCGCAGGACGATCGCCCCAGCCGGTCCGACGGGGCCGGGCCGAGAAGGAGCCGAACGATGCCCTACGTGACCATGCCCGACGACGCCGAGATCCACTTCCACGACTGGGGCGAGGGGCCGCCGATCGTCCTCAGCCACGGCTGGCCCCTCAACGCCGACAGCTGGGAGGCCCAGGCCCTGTTCCTGGCCGACAACGGGTTCCGCGTGGTGGCCCACGACCGTCGCGGCCACGGGCGCTCGACCCGCACGTGGGACGGCAACGAGATGGACACCTACGCCGACGACCTGGCCACGCTGATCGAGACCCTGGACCTGCGCGACGTGATGCTGGTCGGGTTCTCGACCGGCGGGGGCGAGGTGAGCCGCTACATCGGCCGCCACGGCACCGATCGCGTGGCCAAGATCGTCCTGGTCTCGGCCGTTCCGCCCTTCATGGTCCAGGCCGAGGACAACCCGGGCGGGGTGCCGATCGACGTCTTCGACGGGATCCGCGCCGGGTCCCTCGCCGACCGGTCGCAGCTCTACCGCGACCTGGCCGATGGCCCCTTCTTCGGCCACAACCGGCCGGGGGCCGACGTCTCCGAGGGCATCCGCCGGGCCTTCTGGCTGCAGGGCCTGCAGGCGGGCCACCGCAACGCCTACGAGTGCATCAAGGCGTTCTCGGAGACCGACTTCCGCGCCGATCTGGCCGCCTTCGTCGTCCCCACGCTGGTGATCCACGGCGACGACGACCAGGTCGTGCCCTACGAGGTCGGCGGCCAGGCGTCGGCGGCCCTGGTCGAGGGGGCCCGACTCATCACCTACGAGGGCGCGCCCCACGGCATCACCGACACCCACAAGGAGCGACTCGGGCACGACCTGCTCGAGTTCGCCAAGTCCTGACCACCCCGACCACACACCCACCACTGGAGACCACCATGACCGACGCCACGCCCGACACCATCGTCCTGATCCACGGCTTCTGGGTGACGCCCCGCAGCTGGGAGGACTGGATCCGCCACTACGAGGCCAAGGGCTTCACCGTCCACGCCCCGGCCTACCCCGGCTTCGAGGTCGAGGTGGAGGCCCTGAACGCCGACACCGGCCCCATCGAGGCCCTCACCGTCCCCCAGATCGTCGAGCGTCTGGAGACCCTCGTCAGCGGGCTCGACACCCCGCCGATCATCATCGGCCACTCCGCCGGCGGCGTCTTCACCCAGCTGCTGCTCGACAAGGGCTACGGCGCCGCGGGGGTGGCGATGAACTCGGCGCCGACCGAGGGCGTCAAGACCATCCCCCTCTCGCAGGTGAAGGCCACCTTCCCGATCCTCGGCCACCCCGGCACCCGTCACCAGGCCGTCGGGCTCGACCTCGAGCACTGGACCTACGCCTTCACCAACACGTTCAGCCCCGAGGAGTCGCAGCGCCTCTACGAGCGCTACCACGTCCCCGCCTCCGGGCCGATCTTCTGGGGCAGCGCCCTGGCCAACATCCACCCCGGCCACGCCGACACGTGGGTCGACTACCGGAACCCCGACCGGGCGCCGCTGCTGTTCATCTCGGGCGACGCCGACAACCTGATGCCGCCCAAGATCCAGGCCTCGAACGCCAA
>DASVEC010000116.1:0-3789 GCA_036380755.1 Iamia sp.
GTCATCAGCACCTGCGCGTGGAATTCGCGCACGTCGAACTTCGGGCCGAGCTCTCGTTCCGCCTTCCCCCGCAGCTCGCTGATCTTGAGCTGGCCGATCTTGTAGGCGAGCGCCTGGCCCGGGATGGCGAGGTAGCGGTCGACCTCGGTGGTGATCTCGTCCACGCCGACGGGCATGTGGGCGACCATGTGGTCGATCGCCTGCTGGCGGGACCAGCCCAGAGCGTGCAGCCCGGTGTCGACCACCAGCCGGCAGGCCCGCCAGGCCTCGCCGACGAGCATGCCCAGCCGGTCGAGGTCGCTGGCGTAGAGGCCCATCTCGTCGGCCAGCCGCTCGCTGTAGAGGGCCCAGCCCTCGACGTAGGCGGTGTGGCCGGTGCTGAAGCGCTGGAAGGCGGGCAGGTCGTCGAGCTCGGCGGCGATGGCCAGCTGGAGATGATGGCCGGGGATGGCCTCGTGGAACGCCGTCGACGCCGTCTCGAAGCGGTTGCGCTCGCCGGCGTCGTGGGTGTTCACGAAGTAGGTGCCGGGGCGGCTCCCGTCGGCCGCCGGCGGGAAGTAGTAGGCGCCCGGGGCGTCGGCGGCGAGCATCGCGGGCACCGCCTTCACCTCGCAGGCGCTGACCGGCAGGCGGCCGAACCACCCACCCATCGCCGCACCGGCCGCGGCGACGCAGCGGCGGGCGTCGTCGAGCGGCTCGTCGGGCCGCGAGGGGTCGTAGCGGAGGGCGGGGTCGGTGCGGACCCGCTCGAAGACCTCGGCCAGGGTGCGCACGCCGAACATCTGGGCGCCCAGCTCGACGACCTGCTCGTCGAGCGCCGCCACCTCGTCCCGGCCGATCTGGTGGACCTCGGCCGGGTCGAGGTCGAGCCCCGTGTTGAGCCGGACGAGGACGCGGGACAGCTCGTCGCCCTCGGCGAGGGCGCAGAGGCCGGCCTCGTCGTCGCCCCGGGCCATGGGCAGCAGCTCGTCGCGCAGCACGGCGGCATAGCGGGCGAAGGCGGGGCGGACGACGTCGGCGGCCGCGTCGCGCAGGTCGTTGCGCCACCGCTCCTCGTCGTCCCAGTCGGGCGGTCCCTCGAACTGGGTGAAGGGATCGTCGTCGAGCGGCGACGCGAGGTACCCGTCGACCTGGTGCAGGGCTCGCTCGACGACGATGCGGGGTGGGGTGCGCCCGGCCTCGAGCCCGGCGCGGAAGCGGGCGAGGGCGCCGTCGACGAGCACGCCGACCTTGCGCTGTCGCTCGACCAGATCGCGCCCGTTCTGCGGCTCGGGGGCGTTGATCTGCGGCGCGGCGGTGAGGAGACCGGCGGCCAGGCCGTCCATCTGGTCGTAGCGCAGCTCGACGAGGCGGTGGTCGATGTGGGCGATGGCCTCGGTCAACGACTCGACCAGCAGGTCGCGGGTGACCCGCTCGTCCGGGGCCTCGGGGGCCAGCTCGCCGACCCGGTCGAGCAGCTCGGACCAGCGGGCCCGCTGCTCGGTCTCGGCCTCGACGCTGACGTCCTCGATCTCGGTGTCGAAGCGGCGGTCGCCGAGGAAGGTGGCGTAGGTCGGGCTGACCCGGAGCACCGCCTCCCAGTACTCGTCGGCCAGGGCACGGATGGGGGACGACTCGGCCATGGGCGCCATCATGCCCAGCCTCAGGTACCCCGGATGCCGCGGAGCCCGGCCCACGCCAGGTTGGCCACCCGGTGAGCCAGGGCATCGGGGTCCGGCTCGGGCGTGGTGGCCAGCGAGTGGCGGCTCGTCACCTCGGCGATGCCGACGATGCCCCGGGCCAGCAGCAGCCGGTCCTCGTCGGCCAGCCCCTCGACCTCGATGAGCGTGGCGACCGACTGGGCGAAGGTCTCCTCGACCCGCAGCACGGCCTCGGTGAGGTCGCGGTCGCGACGGCTGTCGGCGGTGAAGAGCAGCCGGAAGGCGTCGCGGTGCTCGGTGACGAAGCGGAAGTAGACGCGGAAGCCGGCCTCGACCTGCTCGCGGGGCGACGCCGCGTCGGCCGTCGCCTTCACGACTGCGCTCTCCAAGCGGTCGGCCACGTCGGCCACCAGCTCGAGGTACAGCGCCCGCTTCGAGGCGAAGTGCTGGTAGAGCACGGGCTTGGTGACCCCGGCGGCCTCGGCCACCTGGTCCATGCTCACGCCCGAGTAGCCCCGCTCGGCGAACTCGCCCAGCGCCACGTCCAGGAGCTGGCGCCGCCGAGCAGCGGCAGGAAGGCGAGCGGCCATCCATCGACGTTACCGGCCAGTAGCCAAGTCCACGTCACGGCCCTTGACCCACGGGTCAGGAACATGGGTTAGAGTGCGACGAGCGGGCGTCCGGTGGGTCGCCCTTGGCCGTTCCCATCTTCGCCATCGTCTGGCAAGATGGACCACAGACCGTGGCAGGGCCCGAGTCCTGGGGTCACCCCCTCCCCCCGCCCCTGGGACTCGGGCCCGCCCGGACACTCCTGAGAGCGCGACGCCCGCGTCGCGCGGGCAGAGGTCCTACTGTCCGGGCGCTCGAACTCCGGAGGTCGTGATGCCCGTCGTGCCCGAGATCCAGGCCCTGCTCGACCAGCTGGCGGCGGCGCCGCTGGCCATGGACGAGATCGACCCGCCGACGATGCGGGTCCTCTACGCGGCCCTCGCCGCGACCGACGGCGAGCCCGTCGTCGTCGGGTCCGCGACCGACGTGGCCGTCCCGGGACCGGCCGGCGCCATCCCCGCCCGCATCTACCGGCCGGACACGCGGGACGCGGCGCCGGTGCTGGTCTGGTACCACGGCGGCGGCTGGGTGATCGGCAACGTGGAGACGTCCGACGCGACGGCCCGCAAGCTGTGCCAGCGGGCCGGCGTCGTGGTCGTCTCGGTCGACTACCGGCTCGCCCCCGAGGACCCGTACCCGGCGGCGACCGACGACGCCTGGGCCGCGCTCGGTTGGGTGGCCGAGCACATCGGCGATCACGGCGGTGATGCCACCCGGCTGGCCGTCGGTGGCGACTCGGCCGGTGGCAACCTGGCCGCGCTCGTGGCCATCCGGGCCCGTGACGAGGGCGGGCCGGTGCTCCGCCACCAGCTGCTCGTCTACCCGGCGACCGACCTGACGATGACCCACCCGTCGATCGAGGAGAACGGCGAGGGCTACTTCCTCACCGCGGCGACGATGCGCTGGTTCGCGGACCACTACCTGGGCGCCGACCGGAGCCACGGCGACCCCACCACGCCGGCGGTCTCGCCCCTCTTCGTCGACGACCTGGCGGGCGTGGCGCCGGCGCAGGTACTGACGGCCGAGTTCGACCCGCTGCGCGACGAGGGCGACGCCTACGCGGCCCGGCTCGCCGCCGCCGGCGTGCCCGTCGAGCACGTCCCCGGGCCCGGGCTGATCCACGGCTTCTTCGCCATGGGCCAGATCTCCCCCGACGCCGACAAGGCCGCCAGCCTGGCCGCCGACCGGCTGCGCGACGCGCTGGCCTAGTGCTGGAGGTCCCCGAGGTCGTCCGGAACAAGGCGATCACCTCGGGGGCGAGCGCCTGGCTCGACGGTCTGCCCGAGCTCGTCGCCGGGCTGGCGGGGGAGTGGGGGATGACCGTCGGCGCCCCGTACCCCGACGGCACCGAGGCCTACGTCGCCGCCGCGACCCTCGACGACGGCACCCCGGCGGTCCTCAAGCTCTGCATCCCCCGGGATCTCGACGCCGCCCGCCAGGAGATCGTGACCCTCCGCCTCGCCGCGGGTGAGGGCTGCGTCGCCCTGCTGCGCGACGACGTCGAGCGCGGTGCCCTGCTGCTCGAGCGGCTGGGGCCGTC
>DASVEC010000117.1:0-2479 GCA_036380755.1 Iamia sp.
GGGCTGGGTGACCAGCTCGAGCTGCCCGATGGGTGGACGTTCGCCACCCGCACCCTCGACGAGACGCTCGACGTCCTCAGCTCCGACGGCGTGGCCACGGTCATCCAGGACGAGCTCCAGAACACCTACCAGCGCATCGACGAGGAGATCCCTGGATGACGACCCACGAGCCCTTCGAGGGCGTGATCGGGCGGACGCAGGCCGAGTCGACGCCGTGGTGGCCCGAGCGGCCGCACCCCGGCGAGAAGGCGCCCAACGTCGTGCTCGTCCTGCTCGACGACACCGGCTTCGCCCAGCTCGGCTGCTTCGGCTCCGACATGGCCACGCCCCACATCGACCGGCTGGCGGCCGAGGGCCTGCGCTACACCAACTTCCACGTCACCCCGCTGTGCTCCCCCACCCGGGCCGCCCTGCTGACCGGGCGCGACCACCACACCGTCGGGATGCGGTCGGTCTCCAACTTCAGCAGCGGCTACCCGCACATGCGCGGGCACGTCTCCGACCACGCCGCCACCGCGGCCGAGGTGCTGCGCGACGAGGGCTACGCCACCTTCTGCGTGGGCAAGTGGCACCTGTGCCCGATGGAGGACGCCTCGGCCGCCGGGCCCTTCGACCAGTGGCCCCTCCAGCGCGGTTTCGACCGCTTCTACGGCTTCATGGAGGGCGAGACCGACCAGTTCCACCCCGAGCTGGTCTACGACAACCACCTCGTCGAGCCGCCGGCGACCGACGGCTACCACCTGACCGAGGACCTGGTCGATCGGGCGCTGGGCTTCGTCCACGACTCGGTCTCGATCCGCCCCGACCGGCCCTTCTTCCTCTACCTCGCCCTCGGGGCCATGCACGCGCCCCACCAGGCGCCCGACGAGTACCTCCAGCGCTGGCGGGGCCGGTTCGACGACGGCTGGGACGCGGCCCGCGACCGCTGGTTCGCCCGCCAGCTCGAGATGGGCCTGCTCCCGCCGGGGACCGAGCTGGCGCCCCGCAACCCCGGCGTCGAGCCGTGGGACGAGCTCCCGGAGAACCATCGCCGCCTGGCCGCCCGGCTCCAGGAGGCCTTCGCCGCCTTCCTCGAGCACACCGACGACCAGATGGGCCGGCTCTTCGCTGGGCTCGACCGCCTCGGCCTCACCGACGACACCCTCGTCGTCTTCCTCTCCGACAACGGCGCCAGCCAGGAGGGCGGGCCCTTCGGCGTCCTCCACGAGATGAAGTACTTCAACCTGCTGGTCGAGACGCCCGACGAGGCGGTCGAGCGGCTCGACGACATCGGCGGGCCGCACAGCCACGCCAACTACCCGTGGGGCTGGGCCCAGGCCGGCAACACGCCGTTCAAGTGGTCCAAGCAGAACACCCACGAGGGCGGGGTCCACGTGCCGCTGATCGTGCGCTGGCCGAACGGCATCGCCCCGGAGCACGCGGGCAGCACCCGCGACCAGTTCCACCACGTCACCGATCTGGCGCCGACGATCTACGACGTCGCCGGCGTGACCCCGCCGGACGTCTACCGGGGCCGGGAGCAGATGCCGATCGCCGGCGTGCCCCTGACGTACACGTTCGCCGACGCCGCCGCGGCGAGCGCCCGGACCGTCCAGTACTTCGAGATGATGGGCCACCGGGCGCTCTACGCCGACGGCTGGAAGGTCGTCACCCGCCACCAGCCGGGCACACCGTTCGAAGACGACGTCTGGGAGCTGTATCACGTCGAGGTCGACCGGTCGGAGTGCCAGGACCTCGCCGCCGAGAGGCCCGAGAAGGTCTCCGAGATGGTGGCGCTCTGGTGGGACGAGGCCGAGGCGGCGGGCGTGCTCCCGCTCGACGATCGGACGATCGAGCTCTTCGGCGCCCGCTTCCGCGACCGGTCGCCCCACCCGACCGGCCGGCACTACACCTACCGCCCGCCGATGTCGCCGCTCCCGGCCCAGGTGGCGCCGGCGCTCGGCGGCCGCAGCTGGGACATGCGGGTCACCATCGAGGATCGCGCCGCCGACGCCGGCGGCGTGCTCTACGCCAGCGGCACCGAGACGTCGGGTCTCGCCCTCTTCCTCGACGGCGACGACCTGGTGTTCGACTACAACTGCTTCGGCGACCACCACGTGGCCCGGTCGTCCGGCCCGGTGCCGCCCGGGGCCTCGGTCGTGGGCGTCGACCTGCGGCGCACCGGACGGTCGGGCACGGCCACGGTGGTGATCGACGGCGAGCCGTGCGGCTCGGTCGAGATCCCGTTCGTCATGCACATGATCTCGAGCATCGGGCCGAGCCTGGGCTACGACCACGGCTCGCCGGTGAGCGACCAGTACGAGGCGCCCAACCCCTTCGCCGGCACCATCGAGCGGATCGACGTGCAGCTCGTCCGCCCACCCGGGGCCGACCCCACCGAGGCCGAGGTCGACGAGCGCTCGACCACGGCCCGCCAGTAGGAGGAACCACCATGTTGACCATCACCCTGCTGGGCACCGGGAGCCCGCTGCCCGACCCC
>DASVEC010000118.1:0-2318 GCA_036380755.1 Iamia sp.
CGGCTCCGCACGGCGCCGGCCGCGTCCGAGCCGCCCGAGCCGGTCGACCCCCTCGGTGCGGCCGAAGCCGAGGAGGAGGACGAGCCCGAGCCCGAGCTCGACGTCGAGCTGGTGGCCGACCCGACCGCCGGTCTCACCGACCGGCTGGCCAAGGTCCCCGCCGGCGCTCCGGCCGACGACGGGTCGATCTGGGCCGCGGCCCCGCCGGCGGCCGAGCCTCAGCCTGTGGCCGAGGTGGAGCCCGCGCCTCAGGTCGAGCCCGAGCCCGAGGTGGCGGCGGCGGTCGACCTCACCGAGGACGGGGCGCCGTTCCCGATCGCCGACTACGACGACCTCGCCACCGAGCAGATCCTGCCCCTCGTGCCCCGGCTGTGGCCCGAGGAGGTGCCGGTGGTGGCCGAGCGGGAGCGGTCCACCAAGGCCCGGCCCGCCGTCCTCGATGCCCTGGCCGAGGTCGGGCGGGACCCGTCGCTGGCCTTCCCCATCGCCGAGTACGAGAGCCTCGACACCGAGCAGATCACCAGGCTGCTCAACCGCCTGGACGAGGCCGACCTGGCCACCGTCCAGGCCGCCGAGCGCTCCGGCCCCGCCCGCGTCGGCGTCCTCGTCGCCGTGGCCAACCAGCTCGCCGCCCGCAAGTAGCCGGGGGTCCGCGCCCGCTGCGGGCGGACGTGGGTAGGCTGCGGCACCTTTGCTCCGGCCCGGAAGGTGAGTGCCGATGGCCTCGACACGCAGCGCACGCGCCACCAAGGCCGCGCCCGTGAAGAAGGCGGTGCCCAAGAAGGCGGCGAAGAAGACGGCTGCGGCCAGGAAGGCCCCGGTCAAGGGGGTCGCCCCGGCCAAGAAGGCGGCCAAGAAGGCCGCTCCGGCCCGGAAGGCGGCGCCGGCGAAGAAGAGCCCGGCCAAGAAGACAGCTGCCGCCAAGAAGGCGCCGGGCAAGAAGGCCGCCCCGGCGAAGAAGGCGACCAAGAAGGCCGCTCCGGTCAAGAAGGCCGCTCCGCCCAAGAAGGCGGCGGTGAAGAAGGCCGCTCCGGCGAAGAAGGCGGCGGCGAAGAAGGCGGCGCCGGCCAAGAAGCCGGCGGCCAGGAAGACCCGGTCACCGTTCACTGCCGCCTTCCTCCGGGCCCAGCAGGCCGCCCTGATCGAGGAGCGGGCCAACTACGTGACCCAAGCCGACACCCTCCAGGCCGAGGCCGAGTCGCTGGTGGCCGACATCGACCCCGGCGACGTCCAGTTCGACGAGGAGTCGGGCGAGGGCGACACCCTGGCCGTCGAGCGCGAGCGCGACCTGGCCCTGTCGAACCAGGCCCGTCAGGCGGTCGAGGAGATCGACCACGCCCTGGCCAAGTTCGAGCTGGGCACCTACGGCATCTGCGAGGTGTCGGGCGAGCCCATCCCCACCGAGCGGCTCGAGGCCATCCCGTGGGCGCGCGAGCGGGTCGAGTACAAGGTCGGAGGGCTGGGCCGTCGCTGACGTGAGCCCGGCCGCGGCCGAGGACGACAGGCCCGAGCCCGACGGAGGCCGGCGCGCCTGGAGACCCCACGTGGCCCGCGGGTCGCTCGTCGCGGCCATCGCCGCCGGCCTGCTCCTGGTCGACCAGCTGTCGAAGCACTGGGCCTTGAACCGCCTGTCCGACGGGCGGGTCGTCGAGTCCGTCGGCTCGCTGCAGTTCTCCCTCACCTGGAACACCGGCGCCTCGTTCAGCGTGGGCTCCGACCTCGAGCTGGGCCCCTACATCGCCCTGCTCGCCCTGGTGGTGGTGGGCTGGCTGCTCCTGTCGGGCCACACCGTCTCGCGCCTGGGCGCGGTGGCGGCCGGGATGGTGGCCGGCGGCGCCATCGGCAACCTGCTCGACCGGGCCTTCCGCAGCGGCCCGGCCGGCACCGAGGCCGGCTTCATGGGCGGGGCCGTGGTCGACTTCGTCGACCTCCAGTGGTGGCCCATCTTCAACGTGGCCGACATGGGGGTGGTCGGGGGCGCGCTGCTCCTGGTCGTGGCGTCGATCGTCCACGGCGACCCCAAGGCCGAGCGCGACGAGCCCCCACCTACCATCAGCTCGTGAGCACCCGCGCCGAGGTCGTCCCACCGGCCCTGGCCGGCCAGCGCCTCGACCGGGTCGTGGCCCTCGTGGCCGACGTCAGCCGGGCCGAGGCCGCCACCTTGGTCACCACCGGCGCCGTGGCCGTCGACGGCCGGGCCGTCACCAAGGTGTCGGAGCGGGTGGCCGAGGGGTCGACGGTGTCGGTCGAGATCGACGACACCGTGCTCGACACCGCGCCCGAGCCCGACCCGTCGGTCGTCGTGCGGACGGTCCACG
>DASVEC010000119.1:0-7104 GCA_036380755.1 Iamia sp.
CGAGAACGTCGAGGTCGCTTCCCTCTTCGGGCGGGAGCTGAATCTGACCGGCCAGATCAACGATCACCTCGATGACGTCGAGCTGGCGCTTGAGATGCTCGGCCGCCTCTGGGCCGTCGAGGCCGAAATCCACCTGCCCAACGTAGTTGCCGGTTGCGGCACAGCACCCGGCGATATGACCCTCTACGCCCGCGGCACGGTCGTGCCGCTCCGCTCGTCGATAAGAGTGCGCAGAGCGATCACCGCCTCGTTCAGTGCATCTTCCGCTGCGGCGTCGGGACCCTCGAACGAGAAGGTCTCGCTCAGCGTTCCGGCGCGATCACGAACCGCTATGGCGGCGGTCGCCAGTTCGAGGTCGTCCACGTGCCGAAGCCGCTCGGCCAGCTCGATGAGTCGAGCCGCCGCGTCGGCAAGGGCTACCGATGCAGTCATCATGGCGCTCTTGCCGGTCCACCCGCGGGCCTCGCGCGCAGAGGCGAGGATGAGCTGGATGCTGAGTCCTCGGCCAACGAGGGCAGCGCCGGCCGCGACTGCCTCGGCACGACGAGCGGCGGCTGTGGCCGATTCCTCTGCTCGGCGCGCCGACGCGTCGGACGCCTCGCGTGCCTGGTCGGCGAGTTCAGTCGCCGCTCTCCGGCTGCGCTCCTCGGCTTGTCTAGCTTCCTGCTTGGCATCGTCGGCGAGCGCACGTTGGTGCTTCATGTCCGACCGTAGGACCAGCCCTGCGAAGCCGGCCGAGAGAAAGACGCTCAGCAGGACCAGCGCGACGTCACCCCACATCTGACGGAGACTACGTCCGCAACATCGGGCGTCGACTCGACCGTCGATCCGAGCGCCCGGTCAGCCGGCCTTGTCGACGGCGGTGCCGCCGACGAGGGCGAGGTGGGGGCGGGCGGACGCCGGCTGTGGCTCGGGGTCGGGGCGGCGGCACGCGGTGCCGAGGGCCTCGTCGATCTTGGTGTTGCTGATCTCTTCGTCGGTCTCGAGGGCGCCGACGTAGTTGGCCACCAAGGTGTCGACGCTGTGGCCGAGGCGACGGGCGACCTCGCCGAGGGGGACGCCGGCTCGGAGCCAGGTTGTGGCGGCGGCGTGGCGGCAGTCGTAGACCCGGAGCGGTTGGTGGCCGACCTTGCTCAGCGCCAGCTTCCACGCTCGGTTCCAGTTCTGCTGGTTGGGGCGAGTCCCCCGCTCGGTGAGGAACAGGAGGGCGTCGGGGTCCCCGAGGTCGCGGCCGTCGAGCCAGGTCGCCAGACGCTCGACGAGGACCGGCGGGATGGGGACGTCTCGGCGTCCGGTCTTGGGGTCGGCGGGCTTGCCGTCGCCATCGTCGGCCTCGGTGACCCAGATGCGGCCCCAGCCCGACTCGGGCAGGTCGAGCGAGCGCACCCGCAGCATCGCGGTCTCGGACGGGCGGAGGCCGGCGTAGTACCCGACTGCCGTCATCGCTTGGTAGACGAGGCTGCCGCGCTTGTCGTTGGCCATGGCGGCGATGGCCGCCTCCATCGTCTCCGGGGTCGGCAGGGCGCGGATGTCGACGGCACGGGACGTGCGCTGGGACTTCCGCCGGGACCTTGACCGGGTGCGACGGGGCCACGGGTCGGTCTCGATCGCGCCGACCTCGACGGCGGCGATGAGGCAGGCGTGGCAGTTCGCCCGGTGTCGTGCTGCGTTCGGAGCGGCCATGGGGGTGCCGTCCAGCTTGAGGGTGACCCGCTGGGCCAGGTCCCGGGCTCGCTCCCGGTCGAGGTCCCCGAGGCGGAGGCACCGCCGGTTCAGCCACGCCTCGATCCGCTGCTCACGGGCCGACTCGGTCCCGGGTCCCAAGGTCCGCTGCAGGTAGCGCCGCACGTCGGTAGGCGGTTGGGAGCGGCCGTCGACTGCCAGGGCGACGAACCGGGCCATCACCTCGACGGTCGACTTCCGGGAGCGTGGTGCCCACTCGACCCACTCCTCGGCCAGCCACCGGCGGGCCCACTCGTGGAGGCCGAGGTCGCTGAGAGGCGGCCGCCATGACAGTGGCTCGCCGGTGACCGGGTCGAAGCGGCTGCCGTCGCCGACGGCTCGGTCGAGCTCGCTCCGGTAGCGCTGGGCCTCGCCCTTGCGGCCGAAGGAGCGGGATCGCTCCCGCCCGTCGACCGTCCAGCGGACGACCCATGGTCGGTTCGCCTGCAGGTTCGACCGGCGATCCTGGACCGCGTAGATGTGGATGCGTTGGACTGCTCTCGGCATGGCGGCGCCTCCTTCGACGTCGCCCACCTAGGCCGATCTGAAAGCCCGATCACTCGGGAGCACAGCGGGAGGCAGCGTCTCTTGATGACGCTCTGGGTCGCTGGCCAGGCGTTACAACCCTGAAGGGTCGAAATTCCTAAACCGTGCGTCGCAGGTTCGAATCCTGCCGGGGGCGCCGCCCGTCATAACGTCGCGGCAAGATGGCGCATGCTCGTCGGCGGGACCCTTCCTCCGGTGCGCTGGTGGCCATGGCCATGACCGGCATCGAAGCTTCGACCTCTCCCCCTCCGTTGCCGCGCTGGTTCGGACCCAGAGCCAGCCCCGACGACCCGGCCGTCTCGGACCTGATCGCCCGTGTCGCGCGAGGGGCCGGATGGGCAGACATCGGCGGTGGGTTCAACCTCAACGTGCGGATAGACGCTGAGCCGCCGGTCGTCCTCCGGGTTCACCGGCCCTGGGTCCGCCGCGGCCGGGTCGCGGGGCTGCGGCGCCTGCGGGAGCGGCTCCAGCGGACGCACGTCCGCGTCGCTCGGCCGATTCGGATGTCCGACTGCGACCTCCTGAGGGTCGGTGGTCGTTGGGCTGAGATCGAGGAGCTCATCGATCACGTCCAACCACCGGCGGACGAGGACTCCCACGTCCGCCTGTTCGAGGAGCTCGGACGCCTTCACACCGCGCTCGAAGCAGTCTGGGAGCCCAGCCCGCCCGAACCCCTCGACGACCACAGGACCTTCGGCCAACTGCGCTACTCGGTCGGCTTCACCCGCCGCCGGCTCGGAGCCCGCAGCGAACCGGTCGTGCATCGGATGCGCCAGCTGACGGGCGAGCTCTCCAAGCTCCGGAATGAGGTCGAGCTGCCATGCACTCCGATCCATGGGGACTACAAGCTGGGCAACGTGGGAGAGCTGTCAGACGGTTCATGGGCCACCTTCGACCTGGACTTCGCGAGGGTCAGGGAGCGGCTGTACGACGTCGCGGCCAGCCTGCACCACGTCGCACCGGACGGCGAGCTGCTCGAGCCGCAACGACTGCTCGACGCCTACGAGGGCACGGCTCCGGAACCGCTGACGCGCGACGAGCACCGTTGGCTCCCCGGGGCTCTCGCCCTCATACCCCTGCACTGGGCGGCCACCGCCGGGCTCGTGGGCGACGGCATCCACGAGGCCGAGAGCGCGATGACCGCCGCCGAGGCGTGGTGGTCGCGCCGGGCTGAGCTCTCGTCGTCGTCCCGCGGCCGGGCGGCTACATCCGGACCCAGGGGGTGAAGAGCTGGACCGGGTCGTCGACGGTGAACCTCGACCTGAGCTCGGCACTCAGGTCACCGAGGAGCTCGCCCGACACCGTACCCGTGGCGGTGATGGCGTCCATCAGGTGGGCGAGGTTCTCGCCGTGCTGGATGAGCGCCTCGGAGTCAAGGAACCGCTCGATGACGATGCACTCCGTCTCGTCGTCGTTGAAGAAGGTGTCGTACTGCAGCGTCCCGGTGTCCTCGGCGCGCACGATCTCCATGCACTGCGCGGACAAGTGCTTGAACTCCTCGACGGCGCCGTCGTGGAACCGGAACCGAACGATCCCCTGAAGCTCGGTCGTCGTCATTGGTTGCTCTCCTCCATGTCGTCCAGCCCCATCGGCTGGTCCGACCCGGGGACGGAACCGGGGCGGCGTTCTCGACATCAGGCGGGGAGGGCGTCTCCGGGGAAGCCGTGGCAGGGGTGGACCTCGCAGTGCATCATCGCCGCCCGGACGCAGGGATCGCCGTCCATGATCTCCGTGGCCTCCTCGGCGGGCACGGTCATGATGGCGACGCCCGCGAGGGAGTCGGACGCGACGGGACAGAGGACGGCGATCACCCCGTCGGCGCGCAGCGACACCATGCGCCGTTGGTGCTCCAGCTCCGTGGCCTCGGCGCCGTCCATGTGCCGTTCCGGACCCCACCGCAGGAGCGCCACGCTGTAGGGCTGCGCCGTGGCGGCCAGCTGTCGGATCTGCTCGTCGGTCACGGGTGTGCTCATGGCGGGGACGCTAGGGAGCCGGCCGCGCCGCAGGTTTGAACGAATCGAGCACGATCGCTACCGCGGGCGGCGAGGAAGGGCCGGTAGGAGGCGGAGTGGTCGTGGCCGCACTCGCACCGCCCGGCATCGCCACCGAGGAGCTGGCGGGGTGTCAGCCCCGTCAGCCGGAGGCACTCGCGCCCGAGGTGGGCCTGGTCGGCGTACCCCACGTCGGCCGCCAGGCCGGCCATCCCGTCCGCCCCGAGCCGCCCACTGCGGGTGACCCCCGCTTGGGCCAGGGCGAGGAAGCCCTGGAACCGCAGGGTCCGTTGGAGGGCCTTCGGGCTGACACCGACCGAGTGGAGACAGCGCCGTCGGAGCTGACTGGGCGAGATCCCCAGGTGCGAGGCCAGGGCGCCGACCGTGACCCGGGGCCACGGCATGAGGTGCCGGACCGCCTCCCTCATCAGCAGGTCGTCCCGTCCCGGCGGGCGGCAGGTCTGCACCAGCTCGGCCTGGAGGAGGTCGAGCGCCGCCTCGGGGCAGGAGGCGTCGGCGACCGCCTCCCCGAGCCGGTCCGCCGAGCTGCCCCAGAGGTCACCGAGGCTCAGCCGCTCGTCCACCAGGTCGTCGAGCGCCGTCGGGAACGGCGGCGCCATCCCGGGGTGGAAGCGGACTCCCACGAGGGTCGTGTGGGCGGGGATGACCTCGATCATCGGGCCGGTCAGGGGCCCGACCACCTGCGGCCGACCACCGATCGGGAAGTGGACCTCGACCCCGCCGGTGGGGAGGTGCCGCTGGACGTAGGCCGACTCGCCCGACCGCTGGACCCACACCGTCCGCACCGCCCCGGCCAGCTCGGCCCGAGGCGCTCGCTCGACGTACGACTGAGGCACCCGCGCACGCTAGAGGACGCCTAGTCGGCGACGTGGGCGGTGCTGTCGAGCCAGTGCTGGGCGAGGGCGACGTCGCCGTCGACGCTGAGGTCCCCGCGGTCGGTGAGGGGGCGCCGGCGGGTCAGGATCGCCAGGAGCGATCCGGCCGGGCCGCTCACGGTCACATCCGCCGGCTGGGCCCCGGGCTGCCACGTCGCCCCGTCGGGCCGCCGTTCGACGAACCACGCACCGGCGTCGTCCGGTGTGTCGGTGGCCAGCCACTGCAGCGTCTCGCCGGTGCCCCGCATGGCGTGGGCCGACTCGGGCCGCTGCATCTCCCACGTCGGGGACGTGAGCATCTTGAGGTGGTTGGTGACGAGACCGGCGGCGATGTCGGCGTCGACCTCGACGTCGTGGCCGGCAGCCGCCGCCGCGTCGAACCCGTGGACGACCGCCTCGTTGACCTGGCTGTGGAGCCAGAACTGGCCACCGGTCCGGTCATCGCCGGCGGCGTTCCACACCGACGCGTCGAGGGCCTCGTCGGAGAAGGCGCTTGCCGCCCGCTGGGCGGACTCCGCCAGCCACGCCGGCCACTCGGCGGGCTCGGTGGGAGGTGCAACCATCTCGGTGGGCAGCTGGGTGGGGTCGGGGACGCGCCGCTCGATGATCTCGGCGACCCAGTGCTGGGTCTGGCCCACGTGCGCGACCAGGTCGGTGACGGTCCACTCCGGAGCGGTCGGCACGACGGTGTCGGGTCCGGCCGCGACGGCCGATTCCGCCAGTCGCCGGGTGTGCTCGACGATCGCTCGCCGAGCTCGTTCTGGGTCGATGTCGGTCATTCGACTTCCTTTCGTTGCGTGTCAGAGGCGGGCGGCGCGGGCTTCGAGGGCGCGCCGCTCGGAGGCGTTCTCGGTGAGGGCGATGGCCTTGCGGTACGCGTCGGCGGCGGCGTCGGTGTCGCCGGATCGGGCGAGGAGCTCGGCCCGGGCCGCGTGGAGCGGCTGGTAGCGCTCGAGGCGTTCGTCGACGTCCAGGCCGGCGAGCACCGACAGCCCGAGGTGCGGCCCGTCGGCGAGGGCGACGGCGACCGCCCGGTTGATGGTGACGACGGGCGACGGAGCCAGCCGTTCGAGCTCGCCGTAGAGCGCCGCGATCTGCACCCAGTCGGTGGCGTCCCAGGACGGGGCCTGGGCGTGGAGGGCCGCGACCGCCGCCTGCACCTGGAACGGCCCCGGCCGCCCGAGCCCCAACGCGTGCTCGAGCACGACCTCGCCCTCGGTGATGGCGTCGCGGTCCCAGCGGGAGCGGTCCTGGTCCTCCAGGCTCACGGCCATCCCCTCCGAGGTCGTGCGGGCCGACCGGCGGGCGTCGGAGAGCAGGAGCAGGGCGAGCAGACCCTGGGCCTCGGGCTCCGGGAGGAGGTCCACGACGAGCCGGGCGAGGCGGGTCGCCTCCTCGCACAGATCGGCCCGGACGAGGTCGTCACCGGTGGTCGCCACGTGGCCCTCCGTGTACACCAGGTGGATCACGTGGAGCACGCCGCCGAGCCGCTCGGGCAGCTCGTGGTCGGGCGGGACCCGGTAGGGGATCCCGGCCGCCTTCACCTTCCGCTTGGCCCGCACCAGACGCTGGTACATCGTGGTCTCGGTGGTCAGGAGCGCCCGGGCGACCTCGGCCACCGCCAAGCCGCCGACCACCCGCAGGGTGAGGGCCACCCGGGCATCGAGGGCGAGGGCCGGGTGGCAGCACGTGAACAGCAGGCGCAGCCGGTCGTCGGTGACGCCGCTGCGGTCGTGGCCGTGCTCGTCGCCGGCGGGGAGGTCGTCGTCGTCTCGCACGAGTCGTTCGAGGTGCTCGAGGGCGGCCTGGTTGGCGGTGCGGGTGCGATCACGGCGCAGGGCGTCGATGGCCCGGCGGCGGGCGACGGTGGTGAGCCAGCCGCCCGGCCGAGCAGGCACACCCCGAGCGGGCCACTCGGCGGCCGCCGCGGCGAAGGCCTCGGCGACCAC
>DASVEC010000120.1:0-7271 GCA_036380755.1 Iamia sp.
GAGGGCTGAGGGAGAACGCGTGAGCGACGCCATCCTCGACGCCGGCGCCTTCGACCGGGTGGCCGCTGAGCTCGTCGACGCCGACGACGCCCTGGCCCGCATCGTGGCCGAGCACGGGCTCCCCGCGTTCTGGAGCCGCCCGGCCGGCTTCCGGGCCCTCGTCCTGCTCATCCTCGAGCAGCAGGTGTCGCTGGCCTCGGCCGCGGCCGCCTACCGACGGCTGCGCGAGCGGGTCCGCACGGTGACGCCCGAGACCGTCCTGGCCTGCTCGCCCGAGGAGCTGCGGGCCGACGGCGTGTCCCGCCAGAAGGATCGCTACCTGCGGGCCCTGGCCGAGGCGGTCGCCTCCGGTGCCCTCGACCTCGACGCCCTGGCGGCCCACGACGACGACACGGCCCGGGCGGAGCTCACCGCCCTGCCCGGCATCGGCCGCTGGACCGCCGACGTGTACCTGCTGGCCTGTCTGGGCCGGCCCGACCTGTGGCCCGTCGGCGACCGGGCCCTCCAGGTCGCGGTGGCCGAGGCCCTCGACCTGCCCGAGGTACCGGATCCGGTCGCCCTCGAGGCGCGGGGCGAGCGCTGGCGCCCCCACCGCTCCAGCGCCGCCCGCATCCTGTGGCACGGCTACCTCGGCCGCCGCGGCCGCGTCGAGACCGCCCCGGATCTGTTGGACGACCTGGTCTAGGGCTCGAGGCGGAGGCGGGGGGTGCCGTCGGCGACGGTGATGGTGGCGGGGACGCCGAGGAGGTCGATGGGGTCGTGGCCGCCGCGGGGGCCGCGCAGCTCGACGACCTGGCCCTTCTGCGGGCCGGCCAGCACGGTCAGCTCGAGGGCGGTGGTGGCGTCGTCGACCTCGGTGGCGTCGACGACGATGGCGTCGTAGGTCCCGTCGGGCAGCAGCGGCGCATCCACCGGAGCAGCCTCGCGCACCTCCGACGGACGTCGGTCGCCCGCGGGCGCGGGAGACTAGTCAGCGCGGACCTCGCGGACCGCGGACCCTTGTGACACAAGGCGTTCCGGCCCGAGGGTGCTTGACCTGGCTGTGGTGCATCGGCTCAGATGCGCGGGAACGGAACATCGTTCGACTCCGACACCGATCCCAGGAGGTTGGCCAGTGGCCAACGTGACCAAGGCCGATTTCATCGCTCAGGTGGCCGCCCAGGCCGGCACCGACAAGACGACCGCAGCGGCCGTCATCAAGGCCTTCGAGGAGACCGTGCAGGCCACGGTCAAGAAGGGCGACACGATCGTCCTGACCGGCTTCCTCAAGTTCGAGCAGGGCCAGCGCAAGGCCGGCACTGCTCGTAACCCGCAGACCGGCGAGACCGTCAAGACCAAGGCCAAGAAGTACCCCAAGGTCTCGGCCGGCACCTCGCTCAAGAAGGTCGTCAACAACGAGACTCCGGCTCCCAAGCTGGCCAAGGTCTGAGACCGGGCCCACACGGGCCCACCGAAGATCTGACGACGGAGGAGGGCCCGCGGGCCCTCCTCCGTCGCGTCCGGGGTCAGGCCCGCCCGTGGTACTCGGCCGAGGCGACGATCAGCCGGACCAGCGCCAGCTCGCTCTCGCCCCGCTGGAGCCGCCCGACCCAGTAGGCGGTCTCGGCCGCCGGGGGGCTGCGGCGGAGGAAGCGCTCGTAGATGGCGGCCACCGTCGCCGTGTCGGCCTCGGTGGTGGCCAGCAGGCGGGTGACCACGGTGGCCCGGGTCGTCCCCGCCCGGAGCTGGGCGGCGATGGTCGTGACCTCGGCGGTCGTGGCCGGTCGGCGCAGCAGCTGCTGGTGGAGCCCGGCGACGAAGCCCTCGGGCGTGGCTCCGGCCCGGTCCTGGAAGGCCGTCGATGCCAGGGCCTCCTGGCGGACCAGGTCGGGGTTGGCGCCCCGGCCCAGCTGCTCGACCCACCGCTGGGTGGTGGCGGCGTCGGGCGTCGTGCCGAGGTAGGCCCGCCAGATCCCGCGCACCACGCTGGTGCGGTACTCGGGCGTGCCGGTGAACGCCTTGATGATGGCGGCGCGGGACTCGCCCCGGCCCAGCCGGCCGAGCCAGTACGTCTTGCCGCTGGCGTCGGCCGGCCGGCCGAGGAGGTCGGTGTAGGTGCGGCAGACGTAGCGGGCGTCCTGGGGGTCGGAGGGGGTGCAGCCGGCCGGCGCGGTGCCGGCGATCGTGACCTCGACCCGCCCGGTGGCGGTCGCACCGAAGGGGTCCCGGACCGTGTAGGCGAACGAGTCGGTCCCCGCGGTCGAGCCGGCCGTGTAGGTGGCGAAGCAGCCCGAGCCCGAGACCCGGCCCCGCGCTGTCGGCCCGGTCGTCGGCGTGCAGCCGAGGGCCACGCCCTCGCCGGGATCGGGGTCGGTGCCGCCGAGGACGACGGCGGCGCTGTCACCGGGCAGGACGGTGATCGCCTGCGTCGGCGCCACCGGGGTGCGGTTCTGGATGGTGACGGTCACGGTGCCGGGCGTGCTCACCCTGTCGTTGGTGTCGCGGACCGTGTAGGTGAAGGTGTCGGTCCCCGAGGTCCGGGCGTCGGCCCGGAAGGTGCCGGTGCAGCCATCGATCGTCAGGGCGCCCTTGCCCTGGGCGGTGGTCGTCGCGATCTCGCAGGTCTGGCGCGGGGCGCCCAGGGTGAAGGTCACGGGCGTGCCCTTCTGGCCGGTCACCGCGACCGGCGGGGCCGTCGGTCGCAGGTCCTCGATGCGGACCTCGGCGGTGCCCTCGCCGGTGGCGCCGCTCGGGTCGGTGACCCGGTACCGCAGGGTCTCGGTGCCCTGCTCGGGCCCGGCGACGTAGGTCCGCTCGCACCCGGTGCCCTCGAGCCGCCCGAGCGCGGGCGTGGTGAGCACGGAGCAGCTGACGGGATCGCCGTCGGCGTCGCCCCCGGGCAGGGTCACGCCGACGGTCTCGCCGGGCAGCACTGCGAGGGCGACGTGCGGTGCCTGCGGCGCCCGGTTGGGGATCGTGATCGTCACCGTGGCCCGGGCGCTGGCCACGCCCCGGCTGTTGCGGATCAGGTAGGTGAAGGTGTCGGTCCCGTCGGTCCCCGGCTTGGGGGTGAAGCCGCGCTCGCACCCGACCCCGGTCAGCGTGCCCTTGCGCTGGGCGGTGACGGCGTCGACCTCGCACCCGTAGGGCAGGCCGTCGGGGTCGGTGCCGGACATGGAGATGCCCGTCCAGCCGGAGCCCTTGGGGGCGGTGACCTCCTTGGCGTGGGCGACCGGCGCGTTGGAGGTGATGCGCAGGCGGATCGTGCCCTGGGCGACCGCACCGAAGTCGTCGGAGACGGTGTAGGTGAGGGTCTCCTCGCCGAGGACGTCGCCGGCCCGGTAGCTGCGCGTGCACCCGCTTCCCTCGAGGACGCCGCGGGTGGCCGCCGAGACCTGGGTGCACCGCACGCTCTCCTGGGGGTCGGGATCGGTGCCGCCGAGGGGCAGGGCCACCGTGGCACCGGCCCGGATCGTGAGGTCGACGGGCGTGGCCACGGGCGGCCGGTTGACGATGCGGACCGTGGCCGTCGCCGGCGGGCTCTCGTTCCCGGCGCTGTCGACGGTGACGTAGGTGATCGTGTCGTCGCCACTGGTCAGGGGGCGGGCGACGTAGGTGGCCCCGCACCGCTGCCCCGGTGTGGTCGTGCCCTTGCGGCCGTCGGTGACGATCCGGCACGACACGTACTCGCCGTCCTCGTGGTCCGACCCCTCGAGGGCGAGCGGGACGGGGGACCCCTTGGTGGCGAAGGTCGTCGTGTCGACGGCGGTGGGCGGCCGGTCGCTCGTGGCGATGTGGAGCTGCCACCACTGGATGGAGCCGGCGCTCCCGGCGGCGTCGTCGTTGACGTACAGGGCCCAGCTCCCGCGGGCGTCGACGTCGCCGAACGTGAAGTACAGGGGGTCGGCGTAGGCCCCCTGGGTCTCGGGGGCGGGCATGGTGTCCGCCTCGTGACCGCTGCCGTCGACGTCGGTGGGCCGGGCGCAGAGGGGGACGCCGGGCTCGGTCCGGTTCTCGACCGGGATCGGCGTCGGGAACGGCGGGCAGGCGTCGTCGATCGTCAGCACCGGGATGTGGATGTCGTGGCAGCCGACCGACAGGGCCTGCTCACCGACGTCCGACAGGAGAAGGGTCCGCCGGCCGCCGTGGACCAGGGCGATGTCGACGTCCTTGGCGCAGCTGTGGTGCACGCCGATCAGGTTGAGGTGGAGCCCCGTGAGGATCTGCCCGCGACGGACGTCGGGGATCGCGGACGGGAACGGGTTGGCCGGACCGGAGTCGGGGATGGCCAGGCCGTTGCCGAACTCGGTGTACGGGCCGGCGGCGCCGGCGGGGGCGGAGGCGCCGATGACGACGCCGAGGCTGCCGGCCAGGACGGCGAGGAGGGCCACCACGGCGACGAGCACGGTGCGGCGGGTGATCGGGGTGGGGGCGGTCGTGTCCATGGCCCCAGCGTCCGCCGGCCCTCTTGGGCCCGACATGAGGATCGCTCGCAGCGCTCTGCAAGTCGGCGTCGGCGCTGGTCAGCGGGGTGCTGTCAGGGATCGGGGATCGACGCCGCGGCCCGCGCCGGGTCGTCGCCGGCACCGATGGCCATCCGCCGGCCCATCGAGGCCAGGGTGCGGGGCGCCTGGTCCGGCTCGGCCAGCCCCGCGCCCAGCTCGATGCAGCACAGGCCGTGGATCCCGCACCACAGCTCGAGGGCCAGCTGGTCGGCCGGCGCCGGGTCGAGGCGGCCGGCGTCGATGGCCCGCTGGACGGCCTCGACCAGGGTGATGAAGGTGGCGAGGGCGTCGATCCGCTCCTCGTCGGTGGCCATCACCTCGGCCACGTTGCGGCCGAACATCGCCGCGAACAGGTGGGGATCGTCGAGGGCCGACCGTCGGTAGGCCCGGGCCAGGGCGGCGATGTCGGCGACCGGGTCGTCGGTCGGCTCGACCTCGCTCAGCCGGACCGCCAGGTGCCGGAAGCCCTCGATGCTCACGGCGCGGAGCAGCTCGGGCTTGCCCCCGAAGTGGGTGTAGACGGCCATGGTCGACGTGCCGATCTCGGCCGCCACCCGGCGCACGCTGACCCCGTCGGGCCCGCCCTCGGCGAGGAGCTTGGCCGCCGCCGCGATCAGACGGGCGCGCACATCGGGGGCCTCGGTGGAGGTGCTCATCGTTGACAGGGTGCCACAACATCGTTATGGTCGGTCAACAACAGCGTTATGCCCGTGGGTCGGGCAACACGGAGGAGCCCCCGATGGCCGTGCAGACCACCAACCCGTACCTGGAGGGGCCCTTCGCCCCGGTCGAGGAGGAGGTCACCGCCACCGACCTCGCCGTCGTCGGCACCCTGCCGGCCGACCTCGACGGTCGCTACCTCCGCATCGGGCCCAACCCGATGCGGCAGAACGTCCCCGACCCGGCCACCCACCACTGGTTCATCGGTGACGGCATGGTCCACGGCCTCCGGCTGCGCGACGGCCGGGCCGAGTGGTACCGCAACCGGTGGGTCCGCTCGACCCAGGTCAGCGCTGTCCTCGGGGAGACGCCGGTGCCGGGCGAGCGCCACGCCGACATGGACACGGTGAACACGAACGTCATCGGTCACGCCGGCAAGACGTTCGCTCTGGTCGAGGCCGGCGCCCGCCCGGTCGAGATGACCGACGAGCTGGAGACGGTCTGCCACACCGACCTCGGCGGCACCCTCCCGAACGGCTTCACCGCCCACCCCAAGCGCGACCCCGAGACCGGCGAGCTCCACGCCATGGCCTACTTCTGGGGCCTCGACCACGTGCAGTACGTCGTGGTCGGCGTCGACGGCCGGGTGCGCAAGGTCGAGGCCATCGCCGTGGACGACAGCCCGATGGTCCACGACATGTCGCTGAGCGAGCGGTTCGCCGTCGTCTACGACATGCCGGTCACGTTCGACCTGGAGATGGCGGCCACCGGGCAGGGCCTGCCCTACAGCTGGAAGGACGGTCGTCCGGCCCGCATCGGCGTGCTGCCCCGCGAGGGCACCGGCGCCGACGTCCGCTGGTTCGAGGTCGACCCCTGCTTCGTCTTCCACCCCCTCAACGCCTACGACGAGCCCGGGGCCGACGGGGGCCAGGGCCGCCTCGTGCTCGACGTCGTCCGCCACGAGAGCACCTTCCGCGACGATCGGCAGGGCCCGGCCGACGGCCCGCCCACGCTCTGGCGCTGGACCCTCGACCTCGATCGGGGCACCGTCGCCGCCGAGCAGCGCGACGACCGGGGCCAGGAGTTCCCCCGGGTGGCCGAGAGCCACGTCGGCCGGAGGGCCCGCTACGGCTGGACGTCGGGGTTCGACGTCTCCGCCCCGGGCGCCCTCGGCGCCGGCTCGGAGATCATCCGCCACGACCTGGAGACGGGCACGAGCGCCGTCCACTCCGCCGGCGCCAGCCGCCAGGTGGGCGAGGCCGTGGCCGCGCCCCGCGCCGGCGCCACCGCCGAGGACGACGCCTGGCTCATCGCCCTGGCCCACGACCGCGACACCGATCGGGGCGAGCTGGTCGTCTGGGCTGCCGACGCCCCCGGCGAGGAGCCAGTGGCCCGCGTCCCCCTCCCGGCCCGCGTCCCCTTCGGCTTCCACGGCAACTGGGTGCCCAGTTGACCGCACGGCTCGTCGCTCTCTGCGTCGACGCGAACGAGCCGCTCCGCCTGGCCCGCTTCTGGGCCGAGGCCCTGCGTTGGGAGCTCGGGGCCGAGACCGGAGGCGAGGTCGCCCTCGTGCCGACGGATGGCACGAGGTTCGCCATCCGCTTCCTGCCCGTCCCGGAGCCGAAGACGGGCAAGAACGTCATCCACCTCGATCTGACGACCTCGTCCGTCGAGGACCAGACGGAGTCGGTCGCTCGGTTCATCGAGCTCGGGGCTCGCCCCGTCGACATCGGCCAGGACCCGGAGGAGACCCACGTCGTGCTGGCCGATCCCGAGGGGAACGAGCTGTGCGTCATCGAGCCGACCAACGAGTTCCTCGCCGGGTGCGGTCGCCTCGGATCGATCACGTGCGACGGCACGCCCGCGGTCGGGTCCTTCTGGAGCGCGGCGCTCGGATGGCCCTTGGTGTGGGATCAGGACGAGGAGACCGCCATCCGGGCGCCCGACGGCACGGGGCCGTTCATCACGTGGGGACCGCCCGTGCCGCCGAAGCACGGCAAGAACCGGCTGCACCTCGACATCGCGCCCGACGACGGTGACCAGCGAGCCGAGGTGGACCGCCTGATCGCCCTGGGGGCCGCTCGGGTCGACGTCGGTCAGGGCGACGTCGACCAGGTGGTGATGGCC
>DASVEC010000121.1:0-22071 GCA_036380755.1 Iamia sp.
CTCATCACCGGCGACACCACGGTGAACCCCGACGCCCCCGTGGTCGTGATGACCACCGAGGTCCTCCGCAACATGCTCTACGCCCGCTCGCCGGCCCTCGACGGGCTCGGTGTGGTGGTGCTCGACGAGGTCCACTACCTCCAGGACCGCTACCGGGGCCCGGTGTGGGAGGAGGTCATCATCCACCTGCCGCGCGGCGTCCAGATCGTCGCCCTCTCGGCCACGGTGTCCAACGCCGACGAGCTGGCCGGGTGGATCGACGCCGTGCGGGGTCGCACCGTGTCGGTGGTCGAGACCAAGCGCCCCGTCGAGCTGGCCAACCTCTACGCCGCCCACGATCGCACCACCCGCCAGCTGGTCGTCGTGCCGGTGGCCGTCGACGGCGAGCCCAACCCCTTCGGTCCCCGCCTCGACCCGGAGCCGGCCACCCCTCGCCGGGACCGTCGCGACCGTGCCCGCAAGCGCTACACCACCCCCCGCCGGGTCGAGGTCGTCGACCACCTGGCCGACGAGGACCTCCTGCCCGCCATCGTCTTCGTCTTCAGCCGCAAGGGCTGCGACGAGGCGGCCCGGACCCTGCTCGAGTCGGGCACCGTCCTCACCGATCTGTCCGAGCGGCGTCGGATCCGGGCCATCGCCGCCGCCCACACCGCCGGGCTCTCGGCCGCCGACCTCGACGTCCTCGACCACGCTCGCTGGCTGGCGGGCCTGGAGGCGGGCATCGCCGCCCACCACGCCGGGATGGTGCCGCCGTTCAAGGAGGCGGTCGAGGCCTGCTTCGTCCAGGGGCTGGTCAAGGTGGTCTTCGCCACCGAGACGCTGGCCCTCGGCATCAACATGCCGGCCCGGACGGTCGTCATCGAGGCCCTGTCCAAGTTCACCGGCGAGCAGCACGAGACCCTGACGCCAGGGGAGTACACGCAGCTGACCGGGCGGGCCGGACGCCGGGGCCTCGACGACGAGGGCCGCGCCCTCGTGCTCTGGAGCCCCTTCACCCGGTTCCAGGAGGTGGCGGATCTCGTGCTCAGCCGGCGCTTCGAGCTCCGCTCGGCCTTCCGGCCCACCTACAACATGGCCGCCAACCTGGTCCGCCGGCACGACGCCGAGGAGGCCCGCAAGCTCCTCGACCGCTCCTTCGCCCAGTACCAGGCCGATCACGGGGTGGTCCGGCTGCGGGCCCGCCGGGAGGCCCGGGCCGAGACCCTCACCCGTCTCGAGGCCGAGGCCCGCTGCGAGCGCGGCGACGTCGAGGAGTACCGCCGGCTGCGCCGGGCCGACGACGAGGACCGCCACCAGAGGGTGTCGCGCCGCGACGTGCTCAACGGCCTGGCCCGGCTCCGCCCCGGCGACGTGGTCTGGCTCGACGGCGTCCGGGTCGCGGTGCTCTCGATCGGCTGGAGGGGGCCGGAGCGGGGCCGGGTGCAGGTCATCGACGACCAGGGCCGGGCCCGGGCCGTCAGCAGCACGGACATCGACGAGGTGCTCCACCGGGTGGGCGAGGTCGAGCTGCCGCTGCCCTACGCCCCGTCGAACAAGGCCTTCCAGCACGAGGTCGCCCGCACCCTGGCCCAGGCCCGTGGGATGCGGAAGCGCAGCCGGGGCGGACGGACACCGGCTCCGGCGGCGCCGCAGCACCCCGTGGCCGACTGCCCCGACGCCGACCGTCACCTGCGGTCGCTGGCCCATGCCGCCCGGGTCCGGAGCGAGCTGGCCGACCTCGACCGCCGCATCGCCGCGTCCCACGGTTCGCTCACCCGCGAGCTGGACCGGGTGCTCGACGTGCTCGAGCAGCGGGGGATGGTGGCCGACTGGGAGCTGACGGCCCGGGGCGCCCTCCTCGTGCGGGTGTTCCACGAGTGCGACCTGCTGATCGCCGACTGCCTGGCCGGCGGTCTGCTCGACGGGCTCGACGCCCCCGACCTCGCCGCGGTGGCGAGCTGCTTCACCTACGAGCACCGCAGCAAGACCCCGGCCCCGGCCCCCTGGTATCCCAGCCGAGCCCTGCGCCAGCGGGTCGAGGCCGTGCTCGACCGGGCCGAGGAGCTGCGCGCCGTCGAGCTGGCCGCCGGCCTGCCCGGCACCCGGGCGCCCGATCCGACCTTCCTGCCCCTGGCCCACGCCTGGGCGTCGGGCCGTGAGCTCGACGTGGTGCTCGACGACGAGGAGATGTCCGGCGGCGACTTCGTCCGCAACGTCCGCCAGCTCATCGACCTGCTGCGCCAGCTGGGTGACGCCGCCCTCGACCCCGCCACTCGCCGGTCGGCGCGGGCCGCGGCCGAGGCTCTCCACCGCGGCGTCGTGGCGGCCTCGACGGTCACCACTGCCGTCGGCGGCTCCGAGTCGCCGGTGGCGCCGGCCCCGGCGACCACCCCGTGACGGTCGAGAAGGGCGTCGACTGGGGGGGCACCGGTCCCGTCCCCGACGACCTCGTGGTCGTGCACACCGACGCCGAGGCCCGGGCGGCCGTGGTCGCGGCCCGGACCGCCGGCCGGCCGCTCCCGACCCTCGGCCTGCTCGGCGGCGACCTGGCCCGCACCCTCGGTGGACGGGGTGGCGACCCGGCCCGCCTGCGGGAGTCCGGCACCCTGGCCACCGTCGACCTGGGCGTGGCCGTCCTCGACGGCGATCGCCACCCCTTCGTGGCCCACCTGGTGGCCCGGCGCTCGTGGTGGCGGGGTCGGGTCGTCGCCGTCATGAACGCCCAGTTCCTCGGGGCCTGGGACGTGGCCCCGCGCGCCCACCCCGGCGACGGCCGTCTCGACGTCCTCGACGGCGACCTCGGCCCGGGCGACCGGTGGAAGGCCCGCACCCGCCTCCCGGCCGGCACCCACGTGCCCCACCCGGGGATCGCCCAGCGCCGGGCCGAGGCCTGGTCGACCACGCTGGACCGCCCCACCCCGATCCGGCTCGACGGCGAGGTCGTCGCCACGGCCCGCACCGTCGCCGTCGAGATCGAGCCCGACACCCTGCGAGTGGTCGTCTGATGCGGCGGTGGGGGATCGCCGGCGCCCTGGCGGTCGCGGTGCTCGCCGTCGCCCCGGGGTGCGGGCCCAGCTTCGAGGAGGTGCTGATCGCCGGGCACGACGCCGAGGGCACCCCCGTGGTCGGTGCCGTCGACTGCACCTTCGACGACCGCGTCCCGGCCGAGGTGATCTCGGTCTCGGCCGCCGTCGGGTCCCGTCCGGCGCAAGAGGTGTGGCGCATCGAGCGCCCGGGGACCGGCCGGATGGTCCCCGAGGGCGGCGGTCCGCCGAGCCCGCCCCCGCCCACCCCCCGCTCCATCGGCGGGGTCGAGATGGTCGCCATCGGCGACCGGGAGCCCCCAGGGGGCGATGTCGCCGTCGCCCTGTCCGAGCCCCTGTCCGACGACGTCCTGGTCGAGGCCTTCGTCGTCCCCGGGGACCTCAGCCCCATCGGCGAGGTGCTGCTCGAGAGCTCCGGCGCCCCGGACACCTACGACCTCGACTTCCGCCAGGCCGACGACGCCGTCGGCCTCGACGCCGCCGAGGCCGCCGCCCGCATCGACCAGGAGTGCGACAACGAGGGCGTCGGCTTCGCCGTCGCCCCGGTGCTCATCACGACCGTCATCACCCTCGGCGTGCTCGTCCTGCTCGCCGTCCTCGTAGGCATGGCAACGGCCCGCCAGTACCGCCGAGCCGCCGCCACGGCCAAGAACCGGACCTGATCCCGCGCCTGGCTACGGTCCGGGGATGGATGCGTGGCTGCTCGATGAGGCGCCGGGGGAGTACCGGTGGGGTTCGGTGCCGGATCTCGAACCCGGTGCGGGCGAGGTCCGGGTCCGGGTGGTGGCGAGCGCCCTCAACCACATGGACCACTGGCTGACCCAGGGCCGCCCCAGGCCGCCCGCCCTCCCGCACGTGCCGGGCTGTGACGTGGCCGGTGTGGTCGACGGCGTCGGCGACGGGGTCGACGGCTGGTCCGACGGCGACGAGGTGGTCGTGAACCCGACGGTCACGAGCGTCGAGGCCCTCGCCCGGCTGGGGGTCGACGCCCCCGCGGCCAAGGGCATGAAGCTGGTGGGGGAGAACCGGTGGGGCGGGCACGGCGACCACGTCGTCGTCCCGGCCCGGAACGTCGTGCCCCGCCCGGCGGGCCGGTCGTGGGCCGAGTGTGCCGCCTACCCGGTCGCCTACTCCACGGCGTGGCGGATGCTGCGCCGGGCCCGGCTCCGGGCCGGCGAGACGCTGCTGGTCGTGGGGGTGGGCGGCGGCGTGTCCAACGCCCTCCTGGCGCTCGGCGTGGCCGCGGGGGCCGACGTGGTGGTGACGTCCCGCGACGCCGAGAAGCGGGAGGCAGCGCTGGCGAAGGGGGCGTCGGCCGCGCTCGACTCGGGCGCCGAGCGCTGGGACGTCGAGGCCGACGTGGTGGCCGAGAGCGTCGGCGCGGCCACGTGGGACGCCTCGATCGCCGCCGTGCGGCCCGCCGGCCGCCTCGTCGTGTGCGGGGCCACCTCGGGCGGCCAGGTCGAGCTGTCGCTGCCCCGGCTCTGGTTCAAGCAGATCGAGCTGATCGGGTCGACCATGGCCTCCTACGAGGAGTTCGCCGAGGTGACCCGGCTCGTGGCGCAGGGCCTCCCCGTCGCCATCGACTCCGAGCACGCCCTCGACGCCTTCCCCACGGCCCTGGAGCGCCTCCGGGACGGGACGATGGACGGCAAGCTCGTCCTCACGCACTGAGGACCACGAGGTGCCTGGCACCTCGTGGTCCGCGGCACCCCTACCCTGGCGGGGTGGCAGACACCGATGAGGTCAAGGCGCGGGTCGAGGCCGAGGTCGATCGGCTGGCCGACACGCTGCTGGCCGTCTCGCACGACATCCACGCCCACCCCGAGGTGCTGTTCGAGGAGCACCACGCCCACGACGTGCTGACCCGGGTCCTCGAGGACGAGGGCCTGGCCGTCGAGCGCAGTGCCTACGGGCTGGAGACCGGCTTCGCGGCCCGGGCCGGCACCGACGGGCCGCTGATCGCCGTGTGCTGCGAGTACGACGCCCTCCCCGGCATCGGCCACGCCTGTGGCCACAACGTCATCGCCGCCGCCGGGCTCGGAGCGGGCCTGGCCGCGGCCCACGTGGCCGCCGAGCTGGGCGGCCGGGTGCTCGTCTGGGGCACACCGGGGGAGGAGGGGGGCGGCGGCAAGCAGCTGATGATGGACGCCGGCGCCCTCGACGGCGTCGAGGCCGCCCTGATGGTCCATCCCGCCGGGGCCGACCTCAGGACCATGGACACCCTGGCCATCCAGCGGGGCACGGTCACGTACTCGGGCCACGCCGCCCACGCCGCGGCGGCGCCCGAGAAGGGCCGCAACGCCCTCGACGCCATGGTGCTCGGCTACGTGAACGTGGCCGCCCTGCGCCAGCACATCACCCCGGCCGAGCGGGTCCACGGGATCTTCCTGGAGGCCGGTCACGCCGCCAACATCGTCCCGGCCCGCACCGTGGCCCAGTGGTACGTGCGCTCGCCCACGCGCGACGGGCTCGCCGTCCTGCGCGAGCGGGTGATGACCTGCCTCCGGGCGGGCGCCGAGGCGGCATCCTGCGAGATCGACGTCGACTGGTACGACCCCGCCTACGACGAGCTGGTCGGGCTCGACAGCTTCGACGACCTCTACGCCACCAACGCCGCCCGGGTCGGCCGCACCCCCCGGCGCCCCGGCTCCGACGGCGCCCCTTCGGTGGTGGGCTCGACGGACATGGGGAACGTCAGCCAGGTCGTGCCCTCGATCCACCCGATGATCGCGGTGTCGCCGCCCGACATCGCCATCCACACCGAGGCCTTCGTCGGCTTCGCCGGCGGGCCCGAGGGCGACGCCGCCGTCCTCGACGGGGCCAAGGCCCTGGCCTGCACCATCGCCGACCTGTGGCTCGACCCCGACGCCCTGCCCCGCATCCGGGCCGAGTTCGAGGTCCGCTCCGGAGGTTGAGCGAGATCGTAGAGTCGCCCTTCGTGACGGTCTACGTGCCGGAGGAGTACACGCCGGAGGAGGCCGATGTCCTCAGGCGCTACTTCACCAACCTCGACGGGCCCGTCTTCGCCCTCGTGAACCTGCCCGAGGTGGTGAAGGGGGCCCTCTTCGCCCGCTACTCGCGCTCGCCCAAGAGCCTGCGACGGCTGTTCCTCGACGAGTTCGTGGGCGAGCTGGACATCAGCGGCGACCACACCATCGACGCCACCGTGGGGCTGCGCCGGGCCGAGGAGCTCTACGACCGGGTCTTCCTCGAGTACGGCGACGACTCGGTGGCCCAGCTCGGCGGGGTCCACCTGGCCTGCGAGCAGGCGTCCAACCTGCTCACCAAGGTGCTCGAGTGGGGCCGGCTGATGGCGTACCTCGAGCAGTCGACCCGGTACATCGCCTACGACAGCCGTCTGGGCGGGCGCTTCCGGTACATGCGCGACCCCGACATCCTGGGCTCGCCCCTCGGCACCCGGTACGTCGGCGACATGGACCGCCTGTTCGACACCTACGCCGCCCTGGTGCCCCGGCTCCAGGACTTCTTCCGGGAGCGGTTCCCCAAGGCGCCCGGCGACTCCGACCTGGTCTACCGCCAGGCCGTGCGGGCCAAGGCGTTCGACTCGCTGCGGGGCATCCTCCCGGCCGCGGCGCTGTCCAACGTCGGGATCTACGGCACCGGCCAGGGCTACGAGCAGCTCCTGCTCCGCATGCGGTCGCACCCGCTGCCCGAGGCCCGGCGCTACGCCGACCTGATGCTCACCGAGCTGCGCAAGGTCATCCCCTCGTTCCTCAAGCGGGTCGACCTCGACGACCGGGGCGTGGCGTGGAGCACCTACCTGGCCAGCAGCCGGGCGGCCACCGAGGAGCTGGCGGCCCGCTTCTTCGCCGAGGACGAGCCGGCCGACGACGTGCCCGCCGTGACCCTCACCAGCTTCGATCCCGACGCCGAGGTCCGGCTGGTGACGGCGATGCTGTACCCGGCCACGCACCTGCCCGAGGCGCAGGTCGAGCGGCGGGTGCGCGACATGACCACGGCCGAGCGCCTGGAGGTCATGCGGGCCTACGTCGGCGACCGGGCCAACCGGCGCCACAAGCCGGGCCGGGCGCTCGAGCGGCTCGGCTACCGCTTCGACGTGCTGGCCGACTACGGCGCCTTCCGCGACCTCCAGCGGCACCGCATGCTCACCATCGAGTGGCAGACGCTCAGCCCCCGCCACGGCTACACCCGGCCCGAGGCCGTCGACCAGGCCGGCCACACGGCCGAGTTCGACGAGGCCATGGACCGCTCGGCGGCCCTGCACGACGTCCTCGTCGACCGCTTCCCGGCCCAGGCCCCCTACGCCGTGTGCCTGGCCTACAAGGTGCGCTTCGCCATGCAGATGAACGCCCGCGAGGCCATGCACATGCTCGAGCTCCGCAGCACCCCCCAGGGCCACCCCGCGTACCGGGCCGTGGCGCAGGACATGCACCATCTGATCGCCACCGAGGCGGGGCACCCGGCCGTCGCCGAGCTGATGCGCTGGGTCGACCACAGCCCCGAACCGGCCCTCGAACGGCTGGACGCAGAGCGTCGTGCCGAGGTCCGCCGCCAGAGCCGGTAGGGGCGCGCGTCTGGTCTGACCTGGGGTGATGGGGTGGCGAACGGACGCGCGCCACCACGCTGTGTAGTTGTGGCCTGACCTGGGAGTCCGGCCTCGGGAAGGGGCCTCACGTTCAGGTTCACACGTCCGATGGGTTGCACTACGGTGCGCAGCCGTACGACCACCGGGGGGGATGACCCGGAGGACGATACCGATGACCGATCTCGACCGAGCCCGCCGTCGGCGGCGGTGGCTGCTCCCCCTGGCGGTGGCCCCCGCGGCCCTCGCCCTCGCCGTCACCAGCCCGGCCAGCGCCTCGGCCGGGGCCCCACCCCAGCCCGTCGCCGCCCGCGTGGCCGCGGTCGAGGCGGCCGCCCCGGTGGCCGAGACCGTCGCTCCCGCACCGGCGACGCACACCCCGTCGGGGCGCCACGTCGTCCAGCCGGGGGAGACCCTGTCCCACGTGGCCCTCCGCTACGGCGTCAGCACGGCCACCCTCGCCGCGGCCAACGGGCTGGCCGATCCCGACTTCGTCCGCGACGGCACCACCCTCACCATCCCGGCCGCCGGCGCCGCGACCGCGCCGGCGACGGGCGGGAGCACCGGCTCCACCGGCGGCCTCCCCGAACGGCTCCGGGCCTCGCCCGAGCGGCTGGCCTACCTGCCGACGTTCGACCACTGGGCCGGGGCCAACGGCATCCCCGCCGACCTGCTCAAGGCCATGACCTGGCTCGAGTCGGGGTGGCAGCAGGGCACCGTGTCGTCGACCGGCGCCGTCGGCATCGGCCAGCTCATGCCCGACACGGTCGACCACATGGAGATGCTGATCGGGGTCGACCTGGACCAGTACTCGGCCGAGGACAACATCCGCATGGCGGCCCGGTTCCTGCGCTTCCTGCTCCAGCGCTACGGCAGCGAGTCCGAGGCCCTGGCCGCCTACTACCAGGGCCCGTCCTCGATCGAGCGCAACGGCACCTACGCCGAGACCGACCGCTACGTCGCCAACGTCCTCGCCCTCCGCAGCCGCTTCTGAGCTACCAGGCCACCCGTACGCCGCCCGGTGCGGCCGCGTGGTCAGCCATCCGGCGGTCCTTGGTGACGAGGACGTGCCCATCGGTCGCCGCGGTGGCGTAGATCAACCGGTCGGCCGGATCGCCGTGGAACTCCACCAGCGATCCGGCCGCCGTCGCGATCCGGGGGGTGATCTCGGCGACCTCGACCGTGCCGCTCACGAGATCGTCGACCCAGCGGGCGACCGGCCGGTCGGGGGCGACCCGCCCCTTGGCCACGAGCATGGCCACCTCCCAGCAGGTGATGGGGCCGATCAGGATACGGGCGGCGCCTTCGATGGCCTCGACGGCGCCCGCTCCGAGCTGCTCGGACCCCTCCTGCCACCACAGCAGGGCATGGGTGTCGAGCAGGACGTCGTCAGCCATCGGCCTCCGACGCCTCGCCCGTCGAGAAGAGGAGCTCGTCGTCATCGGCCAGGACTGTCACCGAGCCCACCAGCGTCGCCGGGGCATCGAGGGGCACGACACGGGCCACCGGGCGGCCGTGCTTGGTGACGACGAGGGTGCGGCGCGTCTCGGCCACCTCGTCGAGCAGCGCGAGGCAGCGGGCCTTGAAGTCGCTGGCGCGGATCGTGACGTCACCCACGGTGGGGAGCCTAATGACCATGTCATGACCATGGTCGATCGCTTGTGAACCGGTCGTGAACGACGGCTGAGGCCCGGACCGGGAGGAACACCACCCGTCAGCGGCGAACCCCTCTGTGGCGCCGGTCATAGGGCCGGTCGGCAGCACGCGACGCACGAGGAGCACGGCTGGTGGAGCCGATCATCCAGCTGAGGGACGTCACCAAGTCCTTCGGGTCCCACACGGTCCTGGAGGACATCAGCTTCGACATCCCCCGCAGCCGGATCAGCGCCATCATGGGCCCGTCCGGCACGGGCAAGTCGGTGCTCCTCAAGAACATCATCGGGCTGCTCCGCCCCGACCGGGGGGAGATCTGGATCGACGGCGAGGAGACGGTCCGGATGCGCGAGCGGGACCTGTACCGGGTCCGCCGCAAGTTCGGGGTCCTCTTCCAGGACGGCGCCCTGTTCGGCTCGCTCAACCTCTACGACAACATCGCCTTCCCGCTCCGGGAGCACACCCGCAAGAGCGAGGGCGAGATCCGCCGGATCACGATGGAGAAGGCGTCGATGGTCGGCCTGGTCGACCACCTGCGCAAGTTCCCCGGCGAGGTGTCGGGCGGGATGAAGAAGCGGGCCGGCCTGGCCCGGGCCCTCGCCCTCGACCCCGAGATCGTCTTCTTCGACGAGCCCGACTCCGGGCTCGACCCCGTGCGCGTGGCCTACCTGGACGAGCTGGTGCGGAAGATCCAGGAGGAGACCCACGCCACGTTCATCATCATCACCCACAACATCCCGTCGGTGATGCGGACGGCCGACTACATCGCAGTCCTGTTCCGCTCCGGCCTGGTCCGGTTCGGCTCGACGCAGGACATGATCACCTGCGACGACGAGATCATCCGCCAGTTCATGGCGGGCAAGGCGGGTGGCCCGATCGGCATGGACGAGCTGGCCACCGAGCGCACCGACGTCGAGCTCGACCTGATCGAGCGGGCCGACCGGAGCGAGAGCGCCCGGCGCCAGCAGGCGGACCTGGAGCGCGAGAACGAGGTCATGCAGGTCTGATGGCCATCCCCTTCACCACCAAGCCCAAGGCCTTCCTGGCCGAGGTCGGATCGATGTCCGCGGTGGGGATCGAGGCCGTGCGCTCGACGGTGCGGCGCCCCTGGCCGGTCGCCGAGTTCCTCGACCAGTGCTGGTTCATCGCCAAGGTCACCACCGCGCCGGTGATCCTCATCTCCATCCCCTTCGGGATGGTGATCTCGCTCCAGGTCGGCTCGCTCATCAAGCAGCTGGGCGCCGAGGCCCACCTCGGATCGGCGCTGGTCCTGGCCGTGGTGCGCGAGCAGGCGCCGATCGCCTGCGCCCTCCTCATCGCCGGCGCCGGTGGCTCGGCCATGTGCGCCGACATCGGCGCCCGCCGCATCCGCGACGAGATCTCCGCCATGGAGGTCATGTCGATCAACCCGATCCAACGGCTGGTGATGCCGCGCGTCCTGGCCGCCACGGTGATCGCCGTCCTCCTCGACGCCGTGGTGAGCGCGGCCGGGCTGGCCGGGGGCTGGTTCTTCGCCACCCAGGTGCTCGACGTCAGCTCGTCGAGCTTCTTCGCCTCGTTCAACGAGCTCAGCCAGCTGCCCGACCTCTACATGGCCCTGGTGAAGGCGGGGATCTTCGGGTTCATCGCCGGCGTGGTCGCCTGCTACAAGGGCCTCTCCTGCAAGGGCGGGCCCAAGGGCGTGGGCGACGCCGTGAACCAGGCCGTCGTCATCACCTTCGTCCTGCTCTTCTTCGTGAACTTCGTGCTCACGGCCGTGTACTTCAACTTCGTCCCCCAGAAGGTCTGACGTGGCGGCGACGACGTTCACGGGCCGCGCCGAGCGGGCGGCGGCGAAGCCGATCGGGGCCGTGCTGGGCGGGCTGGCCCTGCTCTACGACATGGTCGTCTTCTCGGGCCGGATCATCGTCCGGATGCCGCGGGCCCTCCGCTACCGCAAGGAGATCGCCACCCTGATCTCCGACATGACCATCGGCGCCGGGGCCGTGGTGGTGGGTGGCGGCATGATCATCGTGATCTTCTTCCTGGCCTTCTTCACCGGCACGGAGGTCGGCCTGCAGGGCTTCACCGCCCTGGAGCAGATCGGGGCCGAGGCCTTCTCCGGCGTCATCTCGTCGGTGGGCAACACCCGGGAGATCACCCCGCTGATCGCCGGGGTCGGCCTGGCCGCCCAGGTCGGCGCCGGCTTCACCGCCCAGCTGGGCTCGATGCGGATCTCCGACGAGGTCGACGCCCTCGAGGTCATGAGCGTCGACTCGATGGTGTACCTGGTGTGCACCCGGGTGTGGGCCGCGCTGGTGACGATGGTGCCGCTCTACCTGATCGCCCTGTTCTCCAGCTTCCTGGCCACGAAGCTGATCGTGACCCGCTTCTTCACCCTGTCGCCCGGCGTCTACGACCACTACTTCCAGCTGTTCCTGCCGCCGATCGACATCCTCTACTCGTTCATCAAGGCCATCATCTTCGCCGTCGTGGTCACCCTGATCCACTGCTGGTACGGCTACTACGCCACCGGCGGGCCGGCCGGCGTGGGCCGGGCTGCGGGGCGGGCCATCCGGGCCTCGATCATGGCCGTCACGATCCTCAACCTGGTCCTGTCGCTGGTCTTCTACGGCGACCAGGACACCGCCCGGATCGTCGGGTTGATCGGGATAGGGCTGTGACGGGGGCGCGGTGAGCCGGCCGAGCACCGTCTCGAAGGGCCACCGGGCCGTGGCCGCCCTGGCCGTGGCCGGTCTGATGGTGGCGGGCATCGCCGTCGGCGTGCGGGCGTCCTACGGCGTCTTCGACGACACCGTCGAGGTGTCGGGCACCTTCCCCCGGGCCGGTCAGTCGCTCAACAAGGGCAGCGACGTCCTCTACCGCGGGGTCCCGGTGGGGGAGGTGCGCTCGATCGAGCTCGAGGGCCTCGACGTCCGCATCACCCTGGCCCTGGAGCCGAGCGCCGAGATCCCCACCGACGTGGAGGCCGTGGTCGCCCCCAAGACCCTGTTCGGCGAGAAGTCGGTCGAGCTGCGGGGCGGCACCGAGGGGGCCGACACCCTGGCCGAGGGGGACGAGCTGACCAACACCCGGGCCGGCACCGAGGTCGAGGAGCTCATCGCCGCCGCCGACCCGCTGTTCCGGGGCATCGACACGACCGAGCTGGCCAGCCTGATGACCGAGCTGACCCAGGTCCTCCAGGGCCAGGGCAAGCGGTTCAACCGGGCCCTGGAGCCGACGGTCGCGGCCGCCGGATTGTTCGAGGAGACGCTCGACGCCCAGCTCCGGCTGCTCGACTCGTCGGCCGCCTTCGCCGAGCAGATCAAGGGGATCGGCCCCGGGCTCAACGCCACCGCCGACAACCTGAACGCCCTGCTCCCGACGCTGAACCAGGCCCGGGGCGACTTCGTCCGCTTCCTCCGGACCCTGCGCCCGCTGGCCGACAACCTGTCCGAGATCCTGGTCACCGTGCGGCCCAACATCGACCGGCTGCTGATCGGCGGGGCCAACGTGAGCCGGCTGCTGATCGCCCGCGAGGACGAGCTGGCCGACACCGTGAACGGCCTGGCCGTCTACCTCCAGACCCTGTCCGAGGGGATCTCCGAGGAGACCTGGGAGGACGGGAGCAAGGCCGCCTTCTTCAAGGTCTTCATCGTGATGGACGACCTCAACGGGATGCTGTGCGCCCTGGTGAACCCGGGCTTCGACGTCCCCCCCGAGCTGGCCGAGGTGCTCGACACCCTCAGCGAAGGCCTCCTGACCGGCACCGGGCTGGTCGACTGCGACACCGCCGCCGGTCCCCAGGGCCAGCCCCCCGAGGCCACCTCCGGGGAGGGGACGCCCGCGCCCGGCCTCGAGGAGCTGGCCCAGCCGTACTACGCCGGGGCCGCCGCCCCCGACACGTCCAAGCCCGCCGGCCTCGACGCCATCGTCGAGGGGGCGTTGCCGGCGGAGGAGGGCCGATGACCTTCCTCACCCGCCTCCGCCGCTCGCTCACCGGCCCCCCGGGTCGGTCGCTGCTCAAGCTCGCGATCTACTCGGCCGTCTGCCTCGCCGTGCTCGGTGCCCTCATCAGCGCCATCGGCAACCGCCCGCTGCTCGGCTCGGGCACCAGCTACCAGGCGGTCCTGCCCGACGCCGCCGGGCTCTTCCGCAACGACGCCGTCAAGGTCGCCGGCGTCCAGGTCGGCCATGTCACCGGCATCGAGGTCGAGCGAGGCCTGGCCGTCGTGAGCTTCTCCCTGGAGCGGGACATGGAGCTGACCACGACCACGCGCACCGGGATCCGGTGGCGGAACGTGCTGGGCCAGAAGTACCTGTACCTCTATCCCGACGACGGCGGGAAGGTCCTGCAGGAGGACGACCGCCTGCCGCCCGAGAACGCGGTGGCCTCGGCCGAGGTGGGCGAGCTGCTCGACGCGGTGGCGCCGGTGCTGCGGGCCATCGACCCGGCCAAGGCCAACCTGTTCATCCAGACCCTGAACGACGCCCTCGCCGGCAACGAGGAGCGGGTCCGGGACCTGCTGACCAACACCGCCACCCTGAGCCGGGACGTGAGCGCCTCCGACGAGGAGATCGGGTCTCTGATCGAGGACCTCGACACCGTCGTGGGCGCCGTGGCCGACCGCGACCAGGACATCGAGGACCTGATCGGCAACGTGAGCGGCGTGAGCGAGACGCTGGCGGCGCGGGCCGGGGACCTCGACGCGCTGGTGCTGAGCCTGGTCGACGTCCAGACCACCCTCAACGACCTGCTGGAGCAGCGCGAGGGCGACATCGAGGGCGTGATCGACGATCTCGACACCATCTCGGGCACGCTCTCCCAGCATCGCGACGACCTGGAGCAAGGGCTGGCCACGTTCCCCGCCGGCCTGGCGCCGTACCACCAGATCTCGGCCTACGGCCAGTGGTTCCAGGTCCGGCTGACGGTCACCTGCCTGGCCGGCCAGACCACGTGCAGCGACGAGAGCGTGCTCGTCGACGGCCTGGAGAGCGTCGACGCCGGTGAGGGCGGCGCCGGTGGGGGAGAGCTGCTCGACGCCGTGTTCGGCTTCGCCACGCAGGGGGTGCCGTCGTGATCCGGGTCAAGTCGTTCACCGAGCGCAACCCGGTGGCGATCGGCGCCGTCGTGGTCTCCCTCATCGCCGCCGGCACCGCCTCGGCCCTGATGCTGAACAGCGGCGCCCTGGCCGATCGCTACACCGTCAGCGCCACGTTCCCCGACAGCGCCGGCATCACGCCCGGGTCGCAGGTGAAGGTGGCCGGCATCTCCTCCGGCGAGGTCGAGTCGGTCCGCCAGAAGGGCACCGAGGTCGAGGTGGTGCTGGGCGTCGACGCCGGGATCGAGCTGCCGGCCGACACCCGGGCCGACATCGTCGTCGACACCCTCCTGGGGTCGAAGTCGGTGCGGCTGGTGCCCGGCGACGACTGGGAGGACCTCCTGGAGGAGGACGCCGTCATCACCGAGACCAGCACACCCACCGAGGCCCTCGACCTCCAGAACATCGGCACCCCGCTGCTGGAGGAGACCGACGGCGAGGCCATCGACACGTTGATCGACACCGTCCTGCGGATCACCGAGGGCAAGCGCGACGACGTCGCCGACATCCTCGACGGCCTGGAGGACCTCGCCGTCACCGTGAACACTCGCGAGCAGGAGGCGCGGGACCTCATCGACGCCACCCGCACCCTCACCGCCACCCTCGACGCCCGCGACGAGGAGCTGCTCGACGCCGTCGACGATCTCAACGTCGTGGTCGAGACCCTGGCCGATCGGCGGGTCGAGCTGGTCGAGCTGCTGGAGCAGACGACCGAGGCCGCCACTCGGATCAGCGACCTGGTCGAGGGGAACCAGCCCGAGCTGGACCGGATCCTCGACGAGCTCCACGCCGACCTCACCATCGTGGGCGACCACCAGGTCGACCTGGCCCAGTCCGTGGCCCTCGTGTCGAGCGCCATCCAGGGCTTCGCCTCGGTGGGCTTCTCCGGGACCGGCGAGGTGCCCAACCAGTGGGCGAACCTCTACACCCAGCTGCTCGGCCCCATCGGCCCCGACATCCTCCTCGGTTCCTGCGGCGCCCTCGACACCGCCCTCGACCTGGCCCTCGGTCCCGATCCGGTCGCCGACTGCGACGAGCGCACCGGGCCCGTCTCCGGCAGCGCCGGTCCCGGCCAACCCGGCTCGGGCGGCGGTGGGTCCACCACGCCGACCGACGAGTCGTCCGGCCTGCTCGGCATCTACGACGCGGCGATGGGCGAGGCGCCCCACGTGGGGCCGGACGACACCACGGAGCCACCCTCGTGACCGCCACCCGGCGCGCCGTCGCCGTCCTCGTGGTCGTCGTGGCCGGCATCGCCCTCAGCGCCTGCGGGATCGTGGGCAACCGGGGCGACGGCTACGAGCTGACCGCCCGCTTCGACCGGGCCGTCGGTCTCTACCCCGGCAGCAAGGTGCGGGTCATCGGCATCAACATCGGGCGGGTCACCAAGGTCGAGCCCGAGGGCGACGGCGTCACCGTCACCCTGGAGATCGACCACGGCCAGGACCTCCCGGCCGACGCCAACGCCACCATCGTCCCCCTGAGCCTCCTGGGCGAGCGCTACGTCCAGGTGGGCCCCGCCTACACCGAGGGTCCCACGCTCGAGCCCGGCGACGAGATCACCGACACCCGGGTGCCGGCCGAGTTCGACGAGCTGCTCCGGGGTCTCCAGGACGTCACCGGCGCCATCGACCCCGACTCGGCCTCCGACCTCGTCACCGAGATGGCCACGCTGCTCGACGGTCAGGGCGAGGAGATCAGCTCGCTGCTGGAGGAGGGGGCCGGGGCGGTCGAGATCGTGGCCGACAAGGCGACCGAGATCGGCGACATCGTGGAGTCGATCGCGGGGCTGAGCGAGGCGCTCCGCGACCGGACCGGGTCGGTCGAGGAGCTGCTCCGCAACTACAACCTGCTGGCCGAGGTCCTGGTGGCCAACCGCAACGACCTCGACGCCACCATCACCCAGCTCGACCGGGCCGTCGTCGCCCTGACCGGCCTGCTCGAGCGGCACGGCCAGGACCTGCCCGACGACGTCGAGGTCCTGGCCCAGGCCGGCAGCACCCTCGAGATCAACATCGACCGCCTGCAGTCGACCCTGGCGGACACGGTGCGGCTGTTCGAGACGGCCCAGCGGGCCTACGACCCCGAGCGCCGGATGCTGCGGGTCAACAACCAGCTCAACCAGTCGCTGACCCAGGACCTCATCGCCTCGCGCCTGCGGGACCGGCTGGCCGGCATCTGCCGCCGGCTCGAGCTGCCCGTCTGCAGCGACCCGACCTCGGACTTCTTCGACGGCCTGACCGAGATGCTGCCCGACCTGCTCGACCCCGAGAACCTGGCCGCGAACCAGGAGGCCCCCACCACCACCGCCCCGCCCGCGACCACGGCGCCGCCCGCGCCGACCGCACCCATCGTGCCCCCGGTGACGGTGCCGCCGCCCCCGAACCTCGACCAGCTCCTCCAGCAGGTGCTGGACCGGATCGGCAGCCTCCTCGACGACGCCCAGCGCGAGGTCCTCGCCGGTCTCGACGCCGGGCTGCTCGAAGCCATCCCCCGGCTCTCCGACGAGCAGCTGGCCGCCCTGACCCGGCTCACGCCCGAGCAGCTCGCCCGTCTGGCCGGGGTCGACCCGCGGCAGCTGGGCCCCGCCATCGACGGCCTCCTCACCGAGGACCCGGCCGGCCAGCTCGACCCGCTGCTCCCCGGTGGCGGGGGCACCGTCGACGGTCTGGTCGACGATCTCCTCGGTGCCCTGGGAGGTGGCTCGTGAGGGCGGTCGTGGCGCTGGTCGTCCTGGTCGGGGTGCTGCTGGCCGGCTGCTCGCGGGGCGACGACGGTCGCATCCAGGCCAGCGCCGTGTTCGACGACGTCGCCGACCTGGCCAACGGCGCCCCGGTCCAGATGTCCGACGTGCGCGTCGGCGAGGTCAGCGACATCGACCTGACCGACGACCACCGGGTCCGGGTCCAGGTCTCGTTCGACGAGGACGTCGCCGTGCCCGCCGACGTGCAGGCCCGGCTCCGCCGCACCAGCGCCCTGGGCGAGAAGTTCGTCGAGCTGCGACCGCTGACCCGGGACGAGGATGCCCCCCGCCTGCGCGACGGCGCCACCATCGACCAGGCCGTCGTCGTCCCCGACGTCGAGGACCTGGTGGCGTCCGGCACCGAGCTGTTCACCTCGATCAGCGCCTCCCAGCTGGCGGTCATCATCGAGGAGAGCGCCAACTCGGTCGAGGGCCGGGCGCCCGACCTGGCCCTGCTGATGAGACGGCTGGAGACGGTCACGGCGGGCTACGCCGACCGCACCGACACGATCACCCAGCTCATCGATGACATCGGCCAGCTGGCCAGCGACGTCGCCCCCTCGGCCGAGGCCCACGCCGAGGCCCTGACCAACCTGGCCGAGAGCACCGAGATCCTCGACGAGGCGTCGGAGGACCTCCTCGCCACGATCCGCTCGCTCACGACCCTGGCCACCGAGGGCGCCGACATCCTGGAGACCCACTTCGACCGCATCGACCTCGGCCTCCGCTCGCTGCGATCGGCCACCCGGGCGGTCGCCTCCGAGCAGGCCGCCCTGGGCCGGGTCCTGCTCTACCTGCCGCAGCACAACACCCGCGTGCCCCGGATCCTCCAGGGGGACTTCGGCCAGGTGATCGGCGACATCATCATCTGCGGCCTGCCCGGCGGCGGCGAGGTCGACGGCGACCGACTGAACGACTGCGACGGGTAGACGATGAACCGCCGGCTGACGATCAACCTCATCACCTTCTTCACCATCGCCGCCCTGGTGATCGGCTACGGCTTCCTCAACCTCTTCGGCAACCCGTTCCGCGAGCCGGTCACCCTCGTGACCCGGATGCCGGAGACGGCGGGCCTGCGCCCCGGCTTCAGCGTGACCCTCGACGGCGTGGTGGTCGGCACCGTCGACAAGGTCGAGCTGGCCGACGACGGGGTCGACATCACCATCGCCCTCGACGAGGGCGAGCAGGTGCCCGGCGACGCCGAGGCCCGCATCGTCCGGGCCAGCGCCATCGGCGAGCAGCGCATCGACCTGGCGCCCACCGAGGGGGGAGAGGCGCCCCCGTACCCCGACGGGTCGCGGGTCCCGGCCGCAGAAGACGCCGTCCCGCCCAACGTCGAGGAGGTCATCACCACGGTGCAGGACCTCCTCCAGGCGCTGCCCACCGACGACCTCAACACGGTGATCAGCGAGAGCGCCACCGCCCTGCGGGGCCGGGCCGGCGACATCCACTCGCTCATCCGGTCCACCGAGATCATCACCACCGAGCTGCTGCGTCGCGAGGACGACCTCCGGGCCCTGTTCGAGAACGCCCCGCCGGCCCTCGACGGCATGACCGAGGCCGGCGAGGAGATCCGCGCCGCGGTCGAGAACACCCGGCTGGTGACGGCGATCCTCGCCGACCGGCGGACCGACATCGTCGACCTCCTGCGCAACGGCACGACCCTGGCCGAGCTGGCCGATCCCATCCTCACCGAGAGCCGGGCCGACCTCGACTGCCTGATCGGGTCGCTGGGCACCATCGTCACCGCCCTCGACGTCGAGGGGCTCGACGACCTCGATCGGGGCCTGCAGCTGGCCGACACCTTCTTCGGCGTCATCGACGACGTGGCCGTGAAGGGCCACACCAAGGACGTCGGCCACGGTGGCGGGGCCCGCGACGACCAGACCTGGCTCCGCACCCGCCTGCTGCTCCCGCCGCCGGGCCCGCCCGCCCTGGCCTACGACCCCAAGGTGGGGACGCCCACGACCCGCCTGGGGGCGGCCTGCGACTCGGCCCTCGCCGGCGGCACCGGTGCCCCCAGCCAGGACGACCCCGCCCCGGTCGCCGCCGGCGGCCGGATCGTCGACGCCAGCGGGCAACCCGTCGACGGCCAGCTGGCCGCCGCCCCCGCGCCCGGCACCGGGCGGCAGGAGCCCGCGTCGCGCCCGTCGAACCCACCCCTGATCCCCATCGTCGCCCTCGGCGTCGGGGGTGCGGTGCTCCTCTGGATCGCCGGCCCCCGGGCCCGTCGCCCCCGGAGGAACCCCTCGTGAGCCCAGCCAGCACCCTCACTCCCGCAGAGAAGGCAGAGGAGAAGGAGGAGGCGAAGGCGTCCCCGACGACGTCCCGCTCGCGGGCCGCGGCCCGGCCGACGCCCTCGGCCGGGACGGTGTGGAAGATCCTGGCCGTCCTCGGGGTGCTGGGCACCATCGGCTTCGGTCTCGCCTGGCGCACCGCCGACGCCAAGGCCACCAACGAGGACGGGCTCGCCCCCGAGGTCGTCGACATGCGCACCGCGGGGCGGGAGTTCGCCATCGCCCTGACCAACTTCGACGCCAGCACGATCGACGCCGACTTCGATCGGATCGTCGACTTCGCCACCGGCGACTTCGCCGAGGAGGCCGACCGCTTCTACGACGAGGAGATCCGCTCCCAGCTCCGGGAGGCCCAGGCCACGAGCCGGAGCGAGATCCGCGACATCTACGTCCAGTCGTTCTCGGGTGACACCGGCGTGGTCTTCTTCACCGCCGACCAGACCGTCGCCAACAACCTCAGCCCGCAGCCGATCACCGACACCCTGCGGGTCGAGCTGGGCATGGCCCGCGTCGACGGGGCCTGGAAGGTGCGGACGGTCGAGGTCCTCGACGCGCCACCCGGCAGCCAGCTCGAGGGATCGGGCCTGGCCGAGGAGGAGGATCCGGCCCCGACGACCACCGCTCCCGGCGGCTGAGACGAACGGCACCCCGCCCGGCGGGCCGGGTGCGTTGCAACCGGTGGGGCGCGGCCTATGATCCGCCGCGATCGCCCACCGAAGCAAGGCTGCCGAAGGACCCCATGGCTGACGAAGATCCGACCGCCGACGACGACGTCGACATCGACGAGGAGGACCTCGACGAGGACGAGGTCGACATCGACGAGGAGGACATCGACGACGAGGACGACGTCCTCGTGGTGGATGCCGACGTCATCGTCGACGACGTCGACCTCGAGGACGACGACGAGGAGGAGGAGGTCGCCGTCGTCGAGCCTGCCGCCGGCAAGGCCAAGGCGAAGGCGGACAGCGACGACGACGAGGACGACGAGGACGAGCCCGACCCCGACGACGTCGAGGAGGACCTCGACCAGATCCTCAAGGACCGGATCGCGGCCACCGACGACGACGACGACGACGACGATGACGCCCCCGTCGTCGACACCACGCCGGCCGAGCCGGGCGGGCGGGTCCAGCCCAAGCGCCCCGGTGAGTTCACCTGTCAGTCCTGTTTCCTGGTCAAGCCCCCCAGCCAGCTCGCCGACGCCGACCTCCAGTACTGCCTCGATTGCGTCTAGGGCTCAGCGAGACAGCACCATGGTGACGTGAGCGAGGATCGGAAGCCTTCTGTCGAGGCCGCCTTGGACCTGTTGGTGTACGCCCCGCTGGGGTTTGCGCTCGAGGCCCGGGGCCTGCTCCCCAAGTTCGTGGAGCGGGGCAAGAACCAGGTGACGATGGCCAGGATGGTCGGCCAGTTCGCCGTCCAGCAGGGCCAGGTCGAGGCGAGCAAGCGTCTGGGGCCGGTGCAGGAGCAGGTGGAGACGGTGCTGGCCGATCTCGGCCTCGTGCCCCGGCCGTCGTCGACCGCCGCCGACACCCCCGATCCCGACCCGGCCGAGGTCGCTCCCGATCCCGTCGTCGAGCTGGTCCCCGAGCCCGCCGTCGACGTCGCCCCGCTCGACCCCTCCTTCCTGGACCCCTCCGAGCTGGCCATCCCCGACTACGACAGCCTGGCCGCCAGCCAGGTCGTCCCCCGGCTCCGGGCCCTCGCGCCCGCCGAGCTCGAGGCGGTCCGGGCCTACGAGGCCGCCGGGCGGGGACGCAAGACGATCCTCAACCGCATCGCCCAGCTCCAGGCCGGATAGCTCCGGTGGAGGAGGTGCGGGTCGCCACCGAGGACGACCTCGCCGATCTGGTCCGCCTGGCCGAGCAGGCCCGGGGCGAGCTGGGGGAAGAGCGGGGTGGGCCCATGTGGCAGCTGCTCCACGGCCGCCCCGACCCGCTCCCGGCCACGCTGGTCGCCGATCTGACCGAGGCCGCCAGCGACGCCGGTGTGGTGCTCCTGGGCCTCTGGGCCGAGGCCCCGGCCGCCTACGCCGCCGCCCACCGCGAGCAGATCGGTGACGGCACCGCCATCGCCGTCGTCAGCGACGTCTACGTCGAGCCCGGGTTCCGGGGGGTCGGCCTGGGCGACGCCCTGATGACCGAGCTGATCGCCTGGGCCATCGCCCACGACTGCCGGGGCATCGACGCCCTCGTCCTGCCGGGGATGCGGAACAGCAAGAACTACTTCGAGCGCTTCGGGCTCACCGCCCGGGCCATCCTCGTGCACCGGGACCTGGTGGCGAGGCCGCCGGACGGCCCCGACGAACCCGACGAGCCGGCGTGAGGGGCCCGTTGCCCGTCCTGGGCGTCTCCGCCGTCATCACCGACGGCGACGACCTCCTGCTCGTCCAGCGGGGCAAGGAGCCCTACGAGGGCCTCTGGGCCCTCCCCGGCGGGCACGTGGACGGGGGCGAGATGCTGGCCGAGGCCGTCACCCGCGAGGTGTGGGAGGAGACCGGTCTCGAGGGCGCCTGCGGCGAGCTCCTGGCCGCCCGCGAGGACATCGCCGAGGCCGGTCACTTCGTCGTGCTCGTCCACCGCGTCCACCTGATGGAGCGGAGCGAGCCGGTCGCCGGCGACGACGCCCGGGCGGCCCGCTGGGTCCCCCTGGGCGACGTCGCCGATCAGGTCCTGGTGCCGGGCCTGGCCGAGCTCCTCCATGAGCA